>JAQWAQ010000009.1 GCA_028707635.1 Negativicutes bacterium | reverse complement strand
ACACAGTAGTTAAGCCCATATACGTCGAAAGTACTTGGTTGGAAACGGCCTGGGAGGATAGATAGTTGCCGGTTATAAGCACCTGCTTTGTTGTGGGTGCTTTTGCTTAAAAGTTATATGGAGTGGTACTCAAGTGGCTGAAGAGGACGGTTTGCTAAATCGTTAGAGGTCGTGAGGCCTGCGAGGGTTCAAATCCCTCCCACTCCGCCATAAAGAAACGGCTTATTGACCGCAAGGTTGATAGTCGTTTTTTGTTGTCTTGGAACTTAAACTAGGGCGCAATTACATAAATGCCCAATTAATCTGACATACTAAGACTAGCTATATAGAAGGAGTCTGATAGAATGTCAGTAGACAAGAAACAGTTCATGCATAATGATATACGATTAACAGCTGGGGAGCTAGCTGTTTTGTGGAGCCAATACCAGGCGGACACAATGGTTATTTGCGTTCTAAAGCATTTTGGGGCAAAGCTTGAAGATCCAGATATCCATCCAGTTTTGCAGTTTGCTATAGAGAAGGCACTGAATCACATCAAAGTTATAAGGGAAATATTCAATTCAGATAAGTATCCTATTCCTATTGGATTTAATGATAGTGATGTTAATGTAGATGCACCGCGTCTGTTTTCGGATGTCTTTCTGGCGATGTATCTGCGCCATATGGCAATGCTCGGGATGACGGCAGGAGCGATAGCTGTTGGCATGTGCGCCCGTTCTGATGTGAGTATTATAATTATGGCTGATGCAGTAGAATTGCATGATAAAGCCCGCAAACTCTTGCTAGGCAAGGGACTTTATAGTAGATCACCAGCCTTATCAACTCCAGATAAGGTGGAATTCGTCAGTAAACAGAGTTTTTTGACAGGCTTCTTCGGTGAGAAGCGTTCCCTTACTGCAATGGAGATTGCTCATCTTTTCTTTAATAGTTCAACAAATATATTGGGGAAAGCCCTGATGATGGGGTTTGCTCAAGTAGCAGGATCTCCTGATGTTAAGGACTTTATGCAAAGAGGAAAGAACATATCTTCTAAGCATATTAAATTATTGAGCGATATGCTTATTAAAGAAGATTTACCAGCGCCTATGACATGTGAATCTACTGTTACGGACTCAACAACAGCTCCATTCTCAGATAAATTAATGATGTTTCATACAAATATCATGATTGCGCAAGGCATTGGCAACTATTCAGGAGCAATAGCTGTTTCACAACGTCGAGACATGGGATTATTGTACCGCCTTATTCCTGAAATTGGCTTATATGCCGAAGATAGATTGAAGATTATGATTGAGAATCAGTGGATGGAAGAGCCGCCGCAAGCAAATAATCGAGATGCCATTGTTAAAAAAAGCTAGCATGAAATCACCATTAGAAATGATGTTTTGGAGCATTGCTTTTCCTGGCTTTGGTCAAGTTCTAAATGGTTGTATTGGAAAAGGCCTTTTGTTTATTTTTCTAGAGTTTCTGATTAATAGTAATGCTAACATTAATGAAGTAATTGTCCTTAGCTTCAGTGGTCATATAATGGAGGCAATTAAGGTAACAAATTATCAGTGGATAATGTACTATCCTTGTGTTTATACTTTTGCGATATGGGATGCCTATAAAGATGCGAGCGGTGGCTCGACTTATTCGTTCTTTCCGGCGGTATTTAGCGCATATTTTGGCACTCTTGGTGTAGTGTTTTCGCGTGAATTTGTATTTGGTTGGGTCTTACTTGGTCCAATTTGGCTTGGCATACTAGGTATGTTAATTGGATTATTCGTTGGGTATTTAATAAGGATATTCTTGGTTAGCAGGGGTAAATTGGTAACCCCTGCAGCTTCAAATGTCTGCCGCTCCGACAAAGCAAAAGCAGCTACTGACTAAAGTTGGTGGTTGCTTTTTTTAGTAATTTTTGGGCTTTATTTTACGCTTTGTCATGAGGTATCCTCTTCTGCCATATACAAGTAGAGGGGTGTTGTTGTGTGAAGCGAGGCGTTGTGCTGCGAACTGCCTGGAGAATTGCGCGGGCCTACTGGTTTTCCGAAGAAAAGGGGTCAGCGTGGCGACTGCTTCTTGCTGTTATTGCATTAAATTTGGGACTGGTCTATATTACAGTGCAGATTAACATCTGGCATGCATTTTTTTATCAAGTCATTCAAGATTACAACTATACTGGCTTTATAGATGCCGTGGTGCAGTTTGCCGTTTTGGCTGGAATTTTTATTATTGTTCGAGGTGTGCAGGTTTATGTACGAATGCTGCTGCATATCAACTGGCGCCGCTGGTTGACTGATAGATATTTATCGGAATGGCTCAAAAGGAAGACCTATTACCGGTTGCAGCTCATGGTCGGCAACGCTGCAGATAATCCTGACCAGCGGATTAGTGAAGACATTGAATTGTTTGTGGGGCTCACGCTTCGGTTGTCGCTAGATATGCTGCAAGATATTGTTACAGTATCCTCATTTGTGGTCATTTTATGGAATTTATCTGGTGTTATCTATTTTACTATAAGCGGCGTGGTCATTCCTGTTTACGGTTATCTCGTTTGGGCGGCATTTCTTTATGCCGGGATGGGAACTTACTGGACAGTCAAGGTAGGTCGCCCGCTCGTTCGGCTTGAGTATGACCAACAGCGTTATGAGGCTGATTTTAGGTATAGTCTTGTTCGAGTAAGGGATAATGCTGAAAGCATTGCGTTATATGCTGGTGAGGATCAGGAGAAAGGCAATTGCTTCCGGCATTTTTATAAGATTGTTGGCAATTATAAACAAATTATCAGTGTGCGTAAAAATTTGATGTGGCTAACAACTGGTTATTCGCAAGTTGCAATCATTTTTTCTATATTAGTTGCCTCGCCGCGTTATTTTTACAATCAAATTCATTTAGGTCAGATGTTTCAAATCATTGATGCTTATCATCATGTGCAGGTTGGTTTTTCGTTTATTATTGACAGCTTCACCCGCATAGCACAATGGCGTGCTGTGGTTAACCGGCTCAACAATTTCATTTTATTTATGGAAACGGTGCGGGTGGACAATTCTTCGTATCAAAGGAGCTTAGACCGACAAGAAAAGCGTGTGCTCACGGTTCATCAAGTGAGTGTATTTCGGCCTGTGGGTACTCATCTTGTCCGGGATATTACACTTAATATTAAGCAAGGAGAAAGAATTCTAGTTGTTGGGCCATCAGGCTGTGGAAAAAGTACACTATTAAGAGCTTTGGCCGGAATATGGCCATATACAAGTGGACAGGTCAAACTTCCGAGTTCCGCCAAGGTTTTGTTTGTTCCGCAACGGACTTATATGCCGATTGATGAGCTCAGGGAAGCACTTATCTATCCGGGATTATCGCGAAAGGTGGGCGATGACGAACTGATCGAATTACTTAAAGCCTGTAGACTGTCGCACCTTATTGATAAATTATCCGAGAGTTCTGACTGGGGCCAAGCGTTATCATTAGGGGAACAACAGCGGATTGCCTTTGTCCGTACTCTTCTAAGCAAACCTGATTGGCTGTTTCTGGATGAAGCGACTTCGGCCCTTGATGAGAGTACCGAGCAGCTTGTTTATCGACTTCTTCTTAAACATCTTGATAATACGGCAATCGTTAGTGTGGGTCATCGGAATACATTGGTAAATTACCATGAGACTCGCTTGCGGCTTGATAATCAGGGGGGATGGCGTTTAGAGTCGATTTTTTAAGAGTATTTTGCTGTGAGTACAGCGTAATGGTATAATAGTATTGGAAAAAGGGTTACATAAGGTGGAGGGATACCGTGGCTATAAGTGGTGCATTTCGGGTTTGGGGATTTTTTAAGACAATTAAAAATGATGCTTTGTTGTTATATTATGCTTGGAAACATCCCAGCACTCCGCCAGTTATTAAGGGAATGCTTGTCGCGCTTGTTGCGTATGTGCTCAGTCCCGTCGATTTTATTCCGGATTATTTGCCATTTATCGGAATTGCTGATGATGTCGCAATTATTCCAGCGGCGGTGCTTTTCTTAACAAATATGCTGCCATCATCCATCCGAACCGAGTGTGAGAAGGAGAGTAGAACATGGCGAAAACGCATTCCTTGGGTTTTTGCAGTTTTTATTCTTTTTATCCTTATGTGGCTTGGAATTGCCATTGTGGGGCTTAGCCAGGTTATTCAGTGGCTGGTTTAGCATTTTAATATGCAGGACTTTTTTTAATAAAAACAGAAAAGTATAGAATACATTTGACTATCGAAAGAGAGGGGACGTCATGCAAGAACGGGATTTTCATTTAAAATATGGCAAAACAGAGCTTGCTTTTAAGATTCCTGAAGGGCAGGTGATTTGCGAAATTGTCGGTAAGGAGTTTCCGCCGATCGTCAATCCTGTTGAGGCCGTTAAGCAGGCAATGGCTAGGCCAATTGATGCTCCTCCCTTAAGAGAGGTTGTCCGACCTGGTGAGAAAGTGGCAATCACTGTCAGTGATATCACACGGGCATGGCAGCGCATGGATTTGGTTCTACCGGCTATTTTAGATGAAATTAATATGGCTGGCGTTCCTGATGAAAATATTACTGTGCTTATTGTTGTTGGCGGACATCGGCTGAATACTGAAGAAGAGTTTAAAGTCCTGTGTGGTGAAACAGTTTGTCACCGCGTCAGGGTTCTTAACCATGATGCCTGGGATACCGACAATATGGTGTACTTAGGCAAGACCAGCCGCGGGACTGAAGTATCAGTCAATAGAATCATTGCGGAAGCTGACCGAGTCATCATGACTGGGGGCATCATCTATCATTATATGGTTGGCTATGGGGGTGGCCGTAAAAGCGTACTTCCTGGTTGCAGTTCAATTAAAACAATTCAGCAGAATCATCTTTGGGCACTTGGACCTAATCTGGGTGACGGCTCGAATCCAAATAGCATTTCCGGCAAAACCAGGGGGAATGAAGCCCATGATGATATGATGGAAATCGCTGCGTTTGTCAACCCTGACTTTATTATTAATATGGTTCCGACGCCTGATGGTAAGTATGCTGGTGTTTTTGCCGGGAACTGGGTATCGGCTTGGATGGAAGGTACTAAGTTAGTCGATGAAATCTACGGTGTCAATATTCCAGAGAAAGCTGATGTTGTAATAACCACTGCCGGAGGATTCCCGAAAGACATTAATTTATATCAAACTGGTAAAACTATGGACAATGCCTGTTATGCTGTAAAAAGAGGCGGAGTTGTTATTTTACTCAGTGAATGCCCAGATATTTATGAACCATTGGAATTTACCGACTGGTTTAAACATGGTAACAAAAATGCTGTTGAGAAGGAATTAAGGGCAAACTTTGGCATCCCTGGCTGGGTTGCTTTCAAAGAAATGGAATGCAGCGATATCGCTACATATATCATGGTGACTCGACCAGAAAATGCAGAGCTGGTTCAAAAGGCTAACATGATACCTGCGGCCACTATGGAAGAAGCTCTTAAAATAGCGCAGGAAAAATGCGGTACTGATAAGCCGAGTTTTATTGTTATGCCGCAAGGGGCCAACACGGTTCCGCTCACGAATGGCAAACCACAAATTGGTTAATTTGCTAGGGATGGACCGGCAGCGGCTCATCCCTATTTATTTTTAAAATAGCTTTCAGAGTTGAGAAAGGACTGCACGATGAGTAAAACATTGGTATTAGCTGAAAAACCTTCGGTAGGCCGGGATTTAGCACGGGTTTTACACTGTAACAAAAAGGGCAATGGCTGGCTGGAAGGGGAAAAGCATATTGTTACCTGGGCGCTGGGGCATTTGGTGACTTTGGCAGAACCAGAGGATTATCATGAAAGATATAAGGCATGGCGACTTGAAGATCTGCCCATGCTGCCGGCAGAGTTAAAGCTTGTAGTAATAAAACAAACTGGGCGGCAATTTAAAGCTGTTAAGGAACAATTGCTGCGAAAAGATGTCAGCGATATCGTCATTGCCACTGATGCCGGACGGGAAGGCGAACTTGTGGCTCGTTGGATTATTGAAAAGGCTAGTGTCCGCAAACCAGTTAAGCGATTGTGGATTTCTTCGGTCACCGATAAAGCAATAAAAGACGGTTTTAGTAAGCTAAGACCAGGCAAGGAGTATGAGAATCTCTATGCTTCAGCTGTTGCCCGGGCCGAGGCTGATTGGCTTGTTGGTATTAATGCCACGAGGGCGCTTACCTGTAAATATAATGCCCAATTATCCTGCGGGAGGGTGCAGACGCCGACCTTGGCCATGATTGCAAAGCGCGAGGAAGAAATCCAAAATTTTAAGCCTAAGAATTATTATGGGGTTACTGTTGAGGCTAGCAATATAAAACTTGTTTGGCAAGATAGTGCAACAAAAGACACAAAGACTTTTGATAAGCAAAAGTGTGAAAAGGTGATTAGTGCCATTGCTGGTACCAAAGCGAAAGTCCTTGCAGTCGACAAGACAGCAAAGAAAAGTTTTGCCCCTCATTTATATGACCTTACCGAGCTTCAGAGAGATGCCAATAAATTCTTCGGTTTCTCAGCAAAAGAAACGTTGGGTATTATGCAGAAGCTGTATGAAACGCACAAGCTTTTAACCTACCCACGCACAGATTCACGCTATATAACTAGCGATATCGTCGATACGCTGGCTGACAGATTAAAAGCCTGTAGCGTCGGGCCTTATACAAAATTAGCCTTCAAAATATTGCGGGCGCCCATCAAGGCCCAGCAGCATTTTGTCGATAACAGTAAAGTATCTGATCATCATGCCATTATTCCGACCGAGCAACCGGTCACTTTGGGTGTTTTAAACGATAAAGAGCGAAAAGTTTATGACTTGGTTGTCAAACGGTTCATCGCTGTTATGTATCCGCCATATGAATATGAGCAAACAGCAATAAAGGCTCAGCTGGGAAATGATTTGTTTGTTGCTAAAGGCAAAAGAGTTACGGCAGCCGGATGGAAAGAAGTTTATAATCATGAATATAGAGATGAAGAGCAACCTGACGATCTCTCCGACCAAAATCTCCCGGTTGTAAATAAGGGTGATCTTTTAGACATTGCGAAACCGGTGCTTACTCAAGGCCAAACGAAGCCGCCCGCACCGTTTAATGAGGGTACTCTACTATCAGCAATGGAAAATCCAGTGAAGTACATGGCGGGCGAGAGTGAAGCCTTGAAAAGGACAATCGGGGAAACTGGGGGTCTCGGTACTGTTGCCACGCGAGCTGACATCATTGAGAAGCTGTTCAATAGTTTCTTGATTGAAAAAAAAGACAAAGATGTGTTAATTACATCAAAGGGCAAGCAGCTTCTTGAATTGGTCCCTGTAGATTTGAAATCACCGGCGTTGACAGCCGAGTGGGAGCAGCAGCTCAGCTTTATTGCCAAGGGTAGTGTTAATAAAAATACATTTATTAATAAGATGCGCGATTATGCAAAAATTGTTGTTAATGATATAAAAAATAGCCAAGAGCAGTTTAAGCATGACAATGTTACCAGAACGAAATGCCCGGAATGCGGCAAATATTTGCTTGAGGTTAACGGCAAACGCGGTAAAATGCTTGTCTGTCAGGATCGTGACTGTGGTTATCGCAAAGGGGTTGCCAAGGTTACTAATGCTAGATGCCCCAATTGTCACAAAAAATTAGAACTCCGCGGTGAAGGCGAAGGTCAGATTTTTGTTTGCGGTTGCGGCTACCGGGAAAAGCTATCCGCTTTCAATGCACGACGTAAAAATGATGCTACGGGAAAAGCATCGAAAGGTGATGTGGCCCAATATTTGCGTGAGCAGAAGAAGTCTGACGAACCGTTTAACTCGGCATTAGCCGAAGCCTTGGCAAAATTAAAATTGAAATAGAATTAATCGCTGCCCCAAGTTCAGGTATGGGGGCAGCGATTTTTGCGTATTTAAGTTAGTCCAAATTATTATCATAACCAATTTGGCTTGGCATATACATTTAGTAGGTCAGGTATATGTTATTCGTCAATTTGGAGGGGTAATAATGGACAAAGCGAGCGAGAAAAAATTTCTAATTCCGGAATTCGGTCCTTTAGCAGGGGTACGGGTTATTAGTGCCGGTTCTATCGTTGCCATGCCGCATGCAGCTAATATGCTGGCAGATTTCGGTGCTGAGGTTATTCATATTGAACGGCCGGATAGCGGCGACACCTTTAGAGGCTTAGGGCCATTTGCCGAATATAACGGCAAAAAAGTAAGTACTAGTTGGGCTCAAGATGCCCGGAATCGCCTAAGTATGGGACTGAATCTCAACCTTGTAGTGCCGGAAGTAAAAGAGTTGTTCCTTGAGTTAATTAAAGTCACCGATATTTTCATGGAGAATTTAGTCTGGCTAGACAAATATGGAGTTTCAGATGAAATGTTATTAGAAGTTAATCCTAAGCTGGTAATTGTTCATGTGAGCGGGTTTGGCCGGCCCCAATTCGGTGGCCTACCTGAAGTTTGTGACCGTGCATCGTATGATATGATTGGTCAGGCTGCTAGCGGATTGATGTTTTTAAACGGTGATCAGGATCGTCCTCCAGTTGTTGCAAAACCATGGCTTAATGATTATCAGGCAGCACTTACTACTGTGTTTGGAGCACTTATTGGTTATATCCACGCCCAAAAGACAGGAAAAGGTCAATCGGTCGATGTTGCGCAGTTTGAAGCTGCGGCTAGACTATTAGCTGACACCTTTGTATCCTACACTGAAGCCGATATTATAAGAAAGCGAACACAAGCCTCTATTGCTGATGCATTTCAGCCATATGGTGTATTTAAAGATAAAAGTGGTAATTACGTTGTAATTGGTGCATTTGGCCCTGGCGTATATAACAGGTTTATCAAGGCCGTTGGTTTTGATTTGGAGTACTTCAACTTTAAAGATTGTGCATCATCACCTAAGGCTGTAGCTTCTGAAAAAGGTCAAGAGTTACATCGTAAGACAGTAGAGTGGGTTGCAGATCGAACTGCAGATGTAGTCGTTGAAGTAATATCTAAAGCCAAGGTTGGCTGCAGTAAAGTATATAGTGCCGTTGATGCAGTGAGTGATCCGCATTGGCTTGATCGAGGCGACATTATTGAATATGAGGATCAAACGCTTAATAAGAAGATTAAGGCTTTTGGCATTGTGCCTAAGCTAAGTGACTCTCCAGGCAAGGTATGGCGTGGAGCGCCAACGCTCGGACAGGATACAGAAGAAATCCTAGGCACATTACTCGGATATTCTGCTGAAAAAATCAAAGGCTTGAAACAGAAAGGTTTAATATAAGTAAACTCTAAAAGTTTTAGGGGGGAAACAAAATGGCATTTATATTGACGGAGGAACAAAAACTTATTCAAGCTCTAGCCCGCGAGTTTGCCGAGAAAGAGGTTGAACCTATTGCCATTAAAGTCGACTTGGATGGAATATATCCCGATGAGACAATGAAGAAACTGGCACAGATTGATTTGACTGCTATCCCGTACCCGTGTGAATATGGTGGAGGAGGCGCTGACTACGTAAGTTACGCCTTGGTTATTGAAGAGATATCCAAAGTATGTGCATCTACCGGTGTGGTATTAGCTTGTCACACCTTAGCGCAGTCGCCAATTCTGCAATTTGGCACACCGGAGCAAAAGGCTAAATTTCTGCCAATGCTTACAAGCTACAATATGCTTGGTGGTTTTGCCTTAACCGAGGCAGGTGCAGGAACAGACGCCGGAGCGGTAGCGACCACAGCAGTTTTAGACGGTGATCATTATGTTATTAATGGTACTAAATCATGGATCACGAATGGTGATAGAGCTGGAATAGTAGTCTTGATGGCAAGAACTGGCACAGGGGAAGGTACTAAGGGGATAAGTGCATTTATTGTTGAAAAAAGTGTTTCCCCTTTCACTGTTGGCAAACATGAAGATAAGATGGGTGTAAGGGGTTCTCATACTACGGAGCTTATTTTTAAAAACTGCCGAGTGCCGAAAGAGAATCTATTAGGTAAAATAGGCGAAGGTTTTAAAGTTGCGATGGCTAGTTTGGATGGGGGACGTATTGGTATCGCTGCTCAAGCATTGGGGATTGCTCAAGCATGTTTGGACGAATCGATTCGCTATTCTAAAGAGCGTAAGCAATTTGGAAGACCGCTTGCTTCTAATCAGGCAATTCAATGGATGATCGCCGATATGGCTAAAGATGTAATGGCGTCAAGAATGCTTGTTTATAATGCTGCATCTCTTAAGGATAATGGAATGCCATTTTCAATGGAGGCAGCCGTAGCAAAGCTATTTTGTTCTGAAACTGCTATGAAACACTCTATAAAAGCCATTCAGATTCACGGCGGGTATGGATATGTACGCGGCAGCAAAGTAGAGAGGCTACTGCGTGACGCAAAAATTACCGAGATTTATGAGGGAACATCAGAAGTGCAGAGAATGGTCATATCAGCCAATCTTTTGAGGTAACTAATAGTGTGATTTTTTTAGTAATCTAGACTGTGGAGGGGGATTAAATGTCATACTTTTTAACTGAAGAGCAAGAGTTAATGAGGGGTATAGCCAGGGAATTTGCAAAATGTGAAATAGCCCCGGTTGCGAAACAGTTGGATGTTACTGGAGAATTTCCTTGGGATTGGATAAAAAAATGCGCTGAACTTAACTTCTTAGGCGTATCAATACCTGAAGAATATGGCGGAGCTGGTGCTGATTGTTTGAGCGAGTGTGTAATAATAGAGGAAATAGCCAAGGAAAGTGGGTCGCTTGCTCTTATTATTGACGCGCACACCTCACTAGGCTGTATGCCGTTGCTATTCGAGGGAACTGAAGAACAAAAACAAAAGTATTTGGTGCCTGCTGCAAAAGGGGAAAAATTGATGTCATTTGGGCTGACGGAACCGGGGGCAGGATCTGATGCCGGGGGTACAAAGACGACAGCGGTTTTAGATGGTGATGAATGGGTTATCAATGGTTCGAAATGCTGGATAACAAACATAGGGGCAGCCGATACCTATATCATTACGGCTAAAACTGATCCCGAAAAGGGCAATCGCGGAATTAGCGCTTTTATAATTGAGAAAGGTACACCAGGCTTTGAAGTAGGAAAGTTTGAAAAGAAAATGGGTCTTAACAATTCTGCTACAGGCGAGCTTTTTTTTAGGAATTGCCGTATACCAAAGGAAAACCTTATAGGAAAATTAAATAAGGGCTTTCCATTGTTTTTAAAAGGACTAGACGAGGGTCGTATTGCGATTTCGGCGATGGCAGTCGGTATGGCGCAAGGCGCGTTAGACCGGGCAGTAGCTTACGCCAAAGAAAGAGTGCAGTTTGGGCGCCCCATCTCCCAATTCCAGGCAATTGCCTTCTATTTAGCTGAGATGGCTATGCAGATAGAAGTAGCTCGAACTATGCTGTATAGAGTTGCCAAGATGCGTGATGAGGGCTTGCCGTATACGAAAGAAGCAGCAATGCTGAAGTTATTCTCTTCTGAAATGTGCTGCTGGGTGTGTGACAAGGCCGTTCAGATTCATGGTGGAAATGGCTACAGTAGAGAATTTGATGTAGAACGGTTTATGCGCGACGCCAAATTATTGACTATCGGCGAAGGGACTTCGGAGGTTTGCAAGCTGGTTATCAGTGGTCATGTGCTAGCCTAATGATCAGGGGTGGCCCCTAAGCCCGAAAGCCATGCGGGCGATTGTAAAACGCCATGTTTCCATGAGTCAACTCATCTCTGACGGCTGGAAGGGGGTTACTTCGGTATGACGGTGCAATCAATTTCGATTATGCCGGATGTCTGGAGTGCGGTACTTGTAGAGTGATGTGCGAGAAAAAGGGGATTGTAAAATGGACCTATCCCCAGGGTACTTTTGGTGTCGCTTTACGTTATGCTGATAAATAGGAATGCCTGGGTACAAGATTCGATGAACAGGAGTGAAGGATTTTAATAGAATCAAGACACTCCTGTTTTTTTAAATTTATTGTTTGCTTTAAGTAAAAATAGTATTTGGACTATTGCGTTATTTCAAATTATATGTTATTCTTTAGTCAGGCACCATCCTTATAGCGACTTAGTGGTTAACGGTATTGCAAAAGTAGGAACGTGGTTTCCCAGTTATGCAAGAGGTTCGTGAGTCAGTCAAGGGTTGTGTTTTTCGTTTTAGTAACCAAGTGTTACAAAGTGCGTAAGAAAAGTTCAGTAGTTTGTTTGCAAGTAGTGAGCGTTAGCTAAGTCAGTAGTTTGTTTGCAAGTAGTGAACGTTAGTTAAGTCAGTAGTCTGTTTGCAAGTAGTGAGCGTTAGTTAAGTCAGTAGTTTGTCTGCAAGTAGTGAGCGTTAGTTAAATCAGTAGTTCGTTTACAAGTAGTAAGTGTTAGTTAAGTTAGTTTGGAATGAGGCTGTTTCTGATTGGTAAGCTTAGGATTTAAGCTATAAGGATGGGCGCCTGTAGATAGGGGAAGGTAAAAACCTTCCCCTTTTAAATTGTCAAAAAAACACAAAGGATTGCGCCAGCTGACCTGGTGTAATCCTTTGTGTTTACTATTGTCTTGTTATATAATGCGGACCACTCGTTCGTATACTAGGTAGTCCCAAACCCACTCGGTTGCGGAAGTCAATTAAGCTTAAAATGAGCTCATTACTGGATATGGTCCGGATAGGATTCAGGTGGAGTTATCTGAATCAAGTCTCACTTTATGGATTTATATTGAGTGTTGACGCTTCTTTATTAATGCAGCTCCCATAACGGTAGCAACTACAAGAATATCAAAGGCTAAAGCAAGCGTCGGCGTAAAGTACTGACTGATCATCGGATCATTGCTTATCATCCGGCCAGCCGTCCAGCCTAGTATTCCGCCGCCTATATAGATGATAATAGGATAACGATCAACAATCTTAACAAATAGCGTGCTGCCCCAGATAATGATTGGAACCGTGATCAGCATACCAATGATGACCAATGTGATATTGCCATGAGCTACCCCGGCAACTCCCATTACATTATCAATTCCCATAACGCCATCAGCAATGATAATTGTTTGAATTGCTTTGCGCAAACTAGTGGGAGCTTCAATATTGGCAGAAGACTTGTCCTCTGTCATGAGGTTGAAGGCGATATAGATTAACAGTACGCCACCAACAATCATTAGGGCTGGAATTTTAAGCAGTGATACTACAACTACGGTGGACAGGGCGCGAACAATAAGTGCGCCGAATGTTCCCCAGAATATCGCCTTTTTCCGCTTATCTTGCGGTAAATTACAAGCTGCCATACCAATTACAATTGCATTATCGCCAGCCAAAACCAAATCAATAAATATAATGGCTAATAAACTGGTTAATATCTCTGTTGTAAAAAAGTCCATTGCAATCCTCCTAGATTAAAAGTAGATTAAAAAAACTAAAAACCTAGCCTATATTTAATAGGCTAGGTCTCACCAGCAAAAATTCTGCTAGCAAAGCCGGGATTTTATTCCGAGATGACGGCTTTGCTTTTTCAGGTTACTCCCCTTGCAAACTTTATCTATTTGTATTTTTAATATACCACAAAAAGTGTTTTTGTCAAGTAGACTGTTTGACAAAAACAGGTATAAAAAATCAGGGGGTCGCTCAGAAAGAGAAAGCTTGCTCATTGGAATAATGTGGTAGTGAGACTGCCTTGCTATTTTTATCTTAAGTTTCCGTAAGGATTTGTCGAAAGCTAAAGCTCTTTTAATAGTTTCGCCAGCTTTGGGCAGTTGAAGTCAAGGTACTTTTTGGAGAAAGAGAATCAAACTCCAGTTTGCTTATACTGTTTATAAAATCGGGTAATGATTGTTGCCAGCGGCTGTTGATATAGTATCGAAAGCGTCATTGGCACGGCAACGGCAGGGGGGAAATACGTCAGGGCAATGACCAAGCCACAGGCATTATTGCGGATGCCAACGTTGAACATCATGGTCAGCGCCATTTCCTGGGTGCGATCTTTTAGAGCAAAGGAGCCAAGATAACCGACAAAATAACCGGCTGCCACGATAAATAAGGTTACAAGCAGGGTCTTAATGATAGTAGCGTCCCAGTTAATATGCGGCATGACAACAGCAGCATTAATAGCAATAACGCCAAACAATCCAAGTTTAGACGTTGCTCCCCCGAAGCCGTGGGTGAATTCCGCAACCCGTCCATGAGTCCAGTCATGAAGCAGCATGCCAATTACACTGGGGATCGTTACCATGAGCATCAGTTCTTCAATCATTGTTAAATAATCAAGCTGAATTGATTGTCCAATGATGACATGCAAAAACAGCGGTAGAACTATAGGCACAACAAATGTATCAAGTGTAACGGCCACAAGGGAAACTGGAAGGTTGCCGTTGACTATAGCTGTCCAGATAACAGAAGTAACCCCGATGGGGATTGCGGCGCCGATTAAATAGCCTAAGCGGATAAGGGGATCGTCAGGATAAAAGACCAGTCCGGCAAGCCAAGCAGTAAACGGGGTAACTAAATGCACCAGGACTAAAATCCATACAGAGATCCAGGGTTTGAATAATACCTTAATAAAGTCTTTAAAACTGGTGTCAAGAGCCGTGACAAAAGTCATATAAGCAAATAAAGCCACAACAACCTTACGTAATAAGGGCGAATCGCTGATGTTTGCCGAAAAGCCAACCAACAGACCTGTCAGGACTACAATAAACATATTTTTACCCAGCCATTTATTACACTGGGCGAAGAAATCAGCCATAAGCTCCTCCGTGGGGTTTAACATCGCAACGAATACCGTTTCATTTTAGCACGTTGATAGTAGCTTTTGTAGCGCCTGTTATCTAAAAAAGATTAAAAAGTTCCTAAATCTATGCAGGAGCTTGTAAATTGAAGCATTTTTGTCAAAAAAGCCGCTAGCCTTTAAAAAACTATCAATTCATCACTTCTATATTTTAATGAACTAAAGTAAAATATAGTATAAGATTTAATTAGGGAGTGGAAAAAATATGAAGATGAGAAAGATTTTATTATCGGCTTTAGCGGTGATCTTAATTGGACTTTTACTGGCCGGATGCGGCGGAACTGACAAGAAAAAAGTTGTCGTTGGCCTTGATGACAATTTTCCCCCCATGGGATTCCGGGATGATAAAAACAACATCGTAGGTTTTGATGTTGATATGGCAAAAGAAGCGACAAAACGGATGGGGGTCGCTGTTGAGTTCAAGCCTATTGACTGGAATAGTAAAGAAGTAGAGCTTACCAGCAAACGCGTTGATATGCTATGGAACGGTCTTACTATTACCGAAAAACGTAAAGAGAATATTGCCTTCTCTAACCCGTACATGGAAAATCGTCAGATCATTGTGGTAAATGCTAATTCTTCACTTAAAGGCAAAGCTGACCTGGCTGGCAAAGTAATCGGTGTACAAGAAGGCAGCAGCAGTGTTGAGGCTATTGAGAAAGATGCAGCAACAGCTAAATCATTTAAAGAACTTAAGAAATACGCTGATAATGTAGCGGCGCTGATGGATCTTAAAAACGGTCGGTTAGACGCTGTTGTTGTTGACGAAATCGTTGGCCGGTACTACATAGCGAAAAAGCCGGGCGATTATGTGATCATGGCTGATCACTTTGGTTCGGAGGAATATGGTGTTGGCCTTAGGAAAGATGATAAAGAACTGCTTACTAAGCTTCAAAAAGCGCTTGACGAGATGAAGAAAGATGGTACTTCAGCTAAAATTTCCAAGCAATGGTTTGGTGAAGATATCGTAAAATAGACGGCAACAAATCGTTTTGTATTAGCCGATGGTTTCCGACCATTGGCTTTTCCTTTGTTTCACTGTATAATAATTCGATGGAGTCTTATTAAGTTTTGAAACAGTGGAAGATTTAGATAGGAGAGAGTCTGATGGAATATATTTTAGGAATACTGGGTCCGATGCTCGAAGGAACGGTCGTTACGTTGGAGATGTTTTTTGTGACCATCGCTCTGTCACTGCCGCTTGGACTTCTTTTGTCGTTGGCTCGCATTTCCCGGTTCAAGGCGCTAAGAGATATTGTTGGAGTCTATATATGGCTGTTTCGTGGAACACCGCTTATGCTCCAGCTTCTATTTGTATACTTTGGGTTGCCGTTGATTCCGTATATTGGGATTAAGCTGGATGATTTTCCAGCGGCCGTATTTGCATTTGTTTTAAATTACGCTGCCTACTTTGCCGAGATATTCCGTGCTGGTATTCAATCCATTGACCGAGGGCAGTATGAAGGGGCAAAAGTTCTTGGAATGACGTATGTTCAGACCATGCGGCGCATTGTGCTCCCCCAAGTCATTAAGCGGGTATTGCCGCCAGTGAGCAATGAAACAATTACTCTTGTTAAAGATACGTCACTCATCTATGTGTTAGCTATGAATGATTTGCTTAGAACGACGCGGGCGATTGTTCAGCGCGATTTCAGTACAACTCCCTTTATAGTGGCGGGCGTGGTTTATCTGTTAATGACGCTAGTTTTAACTTGGGGCTTCCAAAAGCTTGAGAAGAAATATGCGGTATATGATGAGTAGGAGTAGTATTATGAAAATGATTAAGATTGAGGATGTTCATAAAAGCTTTCAAAAACTTGAGGTTCTTAAGGGCATATCCCTGGAAGTTAACAAGGGGGAAGTCATTGCCATTATCGGGCCGTCAGGATCGGGTAAAAGTACGCTTCTTCGCTGTCTCAATCGTTTAGAGACTATTGACCGAGGCAGTATTGAAATTGAAGGGGAACTCTTGGTATCAACCGGATTGGACGGTAAAAGCCAATATGTACCTGAACAGGATGCTAGACGAATTTGCCGGAAAATGGGCATGGTTTTTCAGTCGTTTAATTTATTCCCGCATTTGACAGTTTTAGAAAATGTTATTGAAGCCCCCATGATTGTTAAAGGTGTCAAGCGTGAGGAAATTGTGCCGCAAGCTGAGGCTTTATTGAAAAAGGTGGGGCTTGTCGACAAGCGCGATAGCTATCCATCCCGCCTGTCGGGCGGTCAAAAACAACGGGTAGCTATTGCCAGGGCACTGGCGATGGCACCGGATATTATGCTCTTTGACGAACCTACTTCGGCACTAGACCCTGAGCTTACTGGTGAGGTTTTAAAGGCCATGCGCCAGTTGGCCGAAGAACATATGACAATGCTCGTTGTAACGCACGAAATGGCTTTTGCCCGAGAAGTCGCCAATCATGTTATCTTTATGGATAATGGCGAGATTGTTGAACAAGGCTTGCCAGAGGATATTTTTAATCGTCCAACTCATCCGCGAACAAAAGCCTTTTTGTCTAATGTGATGCAAAGTTAAATACTTTAATAAAGTGAGACTTGATTCAGGTGGAGTTAAAACTCTATCTTAATCAAGTCTCACTTTATTCGATAATTAGATGAAGATACTGGAGTGACAATGATGACAAGTCTACCTATTAATGATGTCTTAGCCAATTTGAAGAAAACATTGCGATCTCATGTAAATGCGGTGCTGACTGCGCCGCCAGGTGCAGGCAAGACAACCAGGATACCACTGGCACTTATGGGCGAGTACTGGCTTAATAGTAAAAAGATTATCATGCTTGAACCACGGCGCCTGGCGGCTCGGTCGGCCGCCCGTTATATGGCTGCCCTCTTAGGCGAACAAGTCGGTGAAACAGTAGGCTATCGGATAAGACTTGACCGTTGTATCGGCCCTAAGACCATCATTGAGGTTGTAACAGAGGGTGTTCTAACAAGAATGCTTCAGGCGGATCCGGCACTCGAAGGTGTTGGCCTTGTTATCTTTGACGAATTTCATGAACGTAATTTACAGGCTGATTTAGGATTGGCCCTGTGTCTGGAATCGCAAAGCGTTCTGTGGTCTGATTTGCGGTTGCTAATTATGTCAGCAACGCTTGATGCCCAACCGGTAGCGACGTTATTAGGGCATGCTCCGGTTATCGTCAGCAACGGTCGTGAGTTTCCGGTTGAAACTATTTACCTAAAGCAGTCAAGCCATGAACGTCTTGAGGCCGTGGTTACTGGGGTCATACGAAAGGCTCTCCACGCGGAAAGCGGTGATCTTCTGGTATTTCTGCCGGGAGCTGGTGAAATTCGCCGGGTAGCGAAGCGACTTGAGGAAGCTAGGCTCGAAGATATTCGAATTGCACCGCTTCATGGCAGCTTACCCCAGCGTGAGCAGGATTTGGCCATTGCACCAAGCAGGCCGGGTGAACGCAAGGTGGTTCTGGCAACTTCGATTGCTGAAACCAGCCTTACCGTCGAAGGGGTTAGGGTGGTTATTGACAGTGGTCTGATGCGGGTACCACGATTTTCAGCTCGTACAGGTATGAGCAGGTTAGAGACGGTTTTTGTATCGCGAGCATCGGCTGATCAGCGGCGGGGGCGGGCTGGCCGTTTAGGACCGGGGATCTGTTATCGGCTTTGGACCCGTGAGTTTGATCTTCACTTGGTTGAGTCTAGACAGCCAGAAATATTAGAGGCCGACCTGGCGCCGCTAGTACTTGAATTGGCGGTATGGGGGGGACAGGATCCCTATGAACTGGCCTGGCTCGACCCTCCGCCCCGTTCGGCTCTTAGTCAAGCAAAACAATTACTTACGGAACTTGGTGCCTTTACGACTGCTGGAAAAATTACCGCACATGGCCGTCAGATGGCGGCTTGCGGCATCCACCCCCGGTTAGCCCATATGATACTTCAAGGAATTTCTTTGCAGCTAGGCCCTTTAGCCTGCGAATTGGCAGCTTTGCTTGGCGAACGCGATTTACTAAGAGGTGAGGTGCAGGATGCTGATATCAGACTCCGTCTTGAAGGGCTGCGCTATGCAAGAGGTTGTGATTTATCAATACAGCGAAAAATCCGGGCTGAGTTGGCTCACCTTCAGCGGCTATTTAAAATTAAGGCTGAACATCAAGACAGTGACGCCTGCGGTCTGTTATTAGCGCTGGCGTATCCTGACCGTGTTGCCCAACAGCGTAATAACGGCAAGTTTTTGCTAAAAAATGGGCGGGGTGCCATGCTGCCCAATTTGCAGCCGCTATCACAAGCAGGTTGGCTTGCTACTGTACAAATCGATGATAAAGGTGATGATAGCCGAATTTTGCTGGCAGCTCCGCTTCAAGTGGAAGATTTGACAAGTCAATTTGCCGATCAGCTTGAAATACAAGAGGTAATAGCTTGGGACAGGTCGTCACAGAGCGTTCGGTCAAAGCGGTATCAGAAATTTGGGGCTTTGACGATAAAAGAAGAGTCTTTATTAAAGCCAAATCCGGGTAAGGTATTAACGGCGCTGCTGGAAGGAATCAAGCAGGAGGGGTTGGCCATTTTACCCTGGACACGTACGGCCCGCCGTCTCCAGCAGCGTCTTGTTTTTATGCATTGCCACCAGGAAGACTGGCCAGAGATGACGGATGAGGCCCTTCTGGCCACCCTTGACGATTGGCTGGCTCCCTATCTTTACGGCGTAATTAGTCGGACTCATTTAGAAAAAATTAATTTGATTGAGATTCTCGAAAGTAGGCTTAGCTGGGAGCAGCGTCAACAATTAGACACGTGGGCGCCTACCCATGTCGTTGTTCCTAGCGGCCAGAAAATTCCGGTAGATTATAGTGTTCCTGACACGCCTGTTCTGGCTGTGCGCTTGCAGGAACTGTTTGGGTTAAAAGAAACGCCCCGCATTGCGCGGGGCAGAGTAGCTCTTACTATGCATTTGTTATCGCCGGCTCATCGTCCGGTTCAGGTAACCAAGGATTTAGCGAGCTTTTGGCAAAATGCCTATTTTGAAGTTAAGAAGGACCTTGCCGGCCGTTACCCGAAGCACGAGTGGCCTGATGATCCGCTCATCGCTGTACCGACACGGGTAAAGAAAAGAACCTAGTATTATTCTTCTACAACGGTGACTTTCTTCATAACATCGTTGGCTTCAATTTGATCAACAACATCTAATCCTTCGATTACCTTGCCGAATACGGTATGTACGCCATCAAGATGAGGCTGCGGTTCGTAGACGATGAAAAATTGGCTGCCGCCGGTATTTGGGCCGCGGTGAGCCATGGATAAAGAGCCGCGTTCATGTTTATTCGGGTTGCCTTTGGTTTCACATGGAATTGTATAGCCTGGGCCGCCAGTTCCGTTGCTAGACGGGCAACCGCCTTGAGCAACAAAGCCTTTAATTACACGGTGGAAGGTAAGGCCGTCATAGAAGCCTTCTTTAATAAGTTTTTCAAAGTTGCCGACAGTTACGGGAGCGTCCTTTTCGAACAGCTCAATGACAATAGTACCTTTGTCCATTTCGATCATTGCTTTTTTCAATATAATCCCTCATTTCTCACAGATTCTTTCCAATTATAGCATTTATTTAGCCATAATCAAAATTTTGACTTCAGTTGGTTGAAATCACATTTTAGATGTGTTAAGGTAAGTGTGAATTGAATAGCTGATGGGCAAGGGGGGCCGGAATAAGGCCGGCTGAGATATAGACCCAATCGTCTATGACCCTCTAACCTGATCTGGGTAATTCCAGCGTAGGGATAGCTAAAAGTTTGTATAACATTTTTAAGCGAATCCTTTATGGATGCGCTTTTTTATTTGGTCCATTGTAATTTTGAAAGGTAGGTAAAATGATGACGGACAACGTTCATTCACTTAAATTCAGACACTTTCTTTTTATGTGGTTTGGGGCTGCCATTTCGGTAGCCGAAATACTGGCAGGTGGTCTTTTAGCACCGCTTGGTTTTACTAATGGGTTAGCTGCTATTATCATTGGCCATCTAATTGGTGCTACCTTGCTGATGCTCTGCGGTCTTATCGGCTTTCGCGAGCGAATCCCGGCGATTGAATCAACACGGATATCCTTTGGAAGCTACGGATCCCGGTTGTTTTCTGTCCTGAATGTGCTGCAGCTTGTCGGCTGGACGGCCGTGATGATTATCTCGGCTGGTAGATCAGCCAATGAAATTACTAAGATGCTATGGCAGTTTGATAACATTATTATCTGGAATCTCGCGATTGGCGGTTTGATTTTGCTCTGGTTGGCACTTGGCCGAGAGGGCGGCTGGAAAAGGGTTAACATGATTGCGGTATTTTTGTTATTTGGATTAACTGTTGTCTTAAGTAGTACGGTATTCAAAGACATTAGCATGCTTACCCAGGCACCGGTTGGCGGCATGTCGTTCAGCCAAGGCGTAGAGTTAAGCGTTATTATGCCATTGTCATGGCTGCCGCTCATTGCTGACTATACGCGATTTGCCAAAACCGGACATGGCGCAGCATGGGGTAGTTGGCTGGGCTATTTCATCGGCAGCTGCTGGATGTATGCAATCGGGCTTGGGATTGCCAGCGCTACGGGTAGTGCTGATCCTTCGGGCGCTATGCTGGCGGCTAATTTAGGTTTGGCGGCGTTAGGAATCATTATTCTTGCGACAGTGACCACTACTTTTATGGACGCTTATTCAGCCGGTGTAAGCTTCTCTACCCTTTATCCAGGACTTAATGAGAAACGGGTTGCTCTCATTATGACAGTTATTGGTACATTAATTGCTTTGTTCATCAACATTGAGCAATACGAGAGTTTTCTCCTTGCCATCGGATCGGTATTTGCACCACTGTTTGCCGTATTATTGACCGATTATTTTATCCTGAAAAATCGCATGATTCGTCCTGAAATGTTGGCAAACTGGGGGGCGCTCGGCGTCTGGGCCGTCGGTGTTGCGCTGTACTATCAATTCCTTAAGTTGGAACTAATTTTGGGCGCTACCATTCCGGTTATGGTTCTTACCAGCTTACTATACGTCGTAATAGGGAGGTATGCCGAGAAATGGACATACTGCAAAAATAACCGTTGATTCATCATTTAACCAACTATGTGACTGTTAACGATTGTGCCAACATGACGCTGGCGAGCGGGGCAGTTTTCTCGTGAGAGAATGGGATAGGAAGGACGACTACCTTGCAGCAGTTGCAGGTTGGCTGCTTCTTATATTATAATAAGCAGAGGATGACTTGTTAGTCAGAAAATCTTAAGTGTCGGGGGTGGTCGTTTGAAGTATAAAAGGCAAGTCGTATTGACGCTGCTTATGAGTTTCCTGGCGATTCCCTCTGCTGTTTCATGGGCACAGGACAGTTCCTGCGATAAACATGTTACACAGCAGGTCTACAATTCGGCAGGCGACATTGTTGGAACAACGCGGGGGGCGGCAGTTACCTTGGATGTTAAGCTGCCTGCTAATACATATGTGCTTGATGTAAAAAGCGCCGATGTAACTGGAGACGCGGTTCGTGATGACATTTTTTTACTTGGACAGAAGGAAAAGACGGCTATATATGCCTCTAATATTCATATCCTGATTAAGAATGGGGCAACAAATCATCAAGACACGGTAAAGTTTGATCGTTTTGGCGGCTATGAAGCCAAGCTGTTCGTTGGTGATTTTACCGGCGATAAAGTCAATGATATTATGATTACCGCTCCGACAGGTGGGAGCGGTGGTATAACCGGGCATATGATTGTTAGAGCTAATGGCGCCGAGCCAACAGTTCTGTTTAATGATAAAACAGAGAATAACGGGGTCAAATTCACCGGGCAATTTACCGATGGGTTTAAGGCGGTCTTGCGCAATGCTAATACCGGACAGGAGACAAGCATTGACCTGGGTGCAAAGAAAGACATCTATGTTGATTATCAAATCTACACAGCAGACGGCAGGCTGCTGAAACAAATCAAGCCTTATTCTTACCCGTTTACCGTTTTGGAGCCTGTAGACTACAACTGCGACGGCACCTATGAACTGCAGGGCGTTCAGCGTATTGTTGGAGCGTACGGTGCCGATGGTATTGCTAATGTAACGTCATTGTGGCAGTACCAGGTCGATAAATGGGTTGTGAAAAAAATTGAACTGACAACGCTGCTGTATAACGATGATATGCGATAGCGACCATTGAGAGGATTAGATTACTAGCTAAGTATTTTCCGCTCGGTATTAGCGGCTTCCTGTGGATATGGGGTCAAAGTATGAGTACTAGAAAGGATGTTGACGCTGAAAACGAAAAAGATTAATCTGCTACTAGTATCCATTGTTACCTTTGCTGTTTGGCTTACAGGAGCACCAGCCGCATTTGCTGCTGACACGCAAATTGATGCTACGCCGACGGTGGTTTATTCTAGAAGTTTAGTTTACGATCAAGAGCCTTTCGATCTGACGATTATGGGCGAACCATTGGCAACGAAAGAGCAATGTTTAAACTATCTCAGGCGGAAGAATCCTTTACCGCTGATTACGGTTAGACCAAGCGAGTTGGTCGATTATTTCTATGAAGAAGCTTCGCTTGAGGGTATTCGGCCTGATGTCGCTTTTGCTCAATCCCTGCACGAAACGGGAAATTTCCGATATGGCGGTGATGTGATTCCCATGCAAAACAACTATAGTGGATTGGGGACAACGGGCGGAGGCGTGCTGGGAGCCTGGTTTCCTACGGCGAAAATTGGAGTGCGGGCCCAGATTCAGCATTTACTGGCCTATTCAAACACTCGTCCTCCCAAAGAAGATGTTGTTGATCCGCGTTATGATCTTGTGAAACGCACCGGCAATTTTGGCAAGGCAATTAACTGGACTGATTTAAATGGAAAATGGGCCGTTCCTGGCAAGACGTACGGACAGATGATCTTATCTATTCATCAAAGAATCTTGCAAGAAAAGTAAAAAAGCAACGTCTGAATCAATAAGATTCAGACGTTGCTTTTTTAAGACTCTATTACTAACAAATAACTTTAAAAGCTACCGTAAGCCGGGTTTTGTTCTAGGGAACATCTATCTCACATACTTGTTGTGTCCTATTTCAGTTCGTTTTCCCTTCATAGGATTCCTCTACCAAAATTTGAGTTTCAGGCTTGTGGGGTTTACCCTTGCACCGCTCCGTCGCCGGAGCGTATCGTTTCTGTGGCACTTTCAGGCTACTTTCAACTCATGAGTTGATTTTGCCGCCGTCAGGAATTGAAATATCCTGCCGCAGCTTATTGGGCTGCGCACAAACACTACAGGCATCACAGCCTGTGCCTGCCCGGACTTTCCTCTGCAGCGAACTGCAGCGTCCCCCCGTACACTTTTAAAGGAGTATTTTATTGTTGGTTATGTTATTATAATAGATAATCGCTATAGAAGCAATGGTACTTTGTACCATTGTATTGAACAATTGCTATGAATTTTCGAGAGGACGATAAAGCGTGAATATCTTTGCAATAAGTGATCTTCATTTGTCAGGGACACCGCCTACAAAACCGATGGAAGTTTTTGGTGAAAATTGGGCAGGACATTGGGAGAAAATCTGCAACGACTGGCACAATAGAGTTCAGCCTCAAGATGTAATACTCTTGCCTGGTGATATCTCATGGGGCATGAATTTTGCAGAAGCCGGTGAAGATTTACTGGCAATCAATGAGTTGCCGGGTCAAAAGGTTTTGGTTAAAGGCAATCACGATTATTGGTGGGCGACCAGCGCTAAATTGCGGGAGAATCTGCCGTCCTCCATCACTTTTATTCATAACTCATATCATGCGGTAGGGGATGTGGCTCTTTGTGGCAGCCGTGGGTGGATCAATCCGCTTGATAGTATGTTTACTACCCAGGATGGCAAAATTTATGAACGGGAAAAAGGCCGAATCGCGGCATCAATTGAGGCAGCGATTAAGGATGGTTATTCACGAATCATTCTTGTCACGCACTATCCTATGATCTACTGGGATGATGTTGATGGGGAATATGCTAAAAGTCTAGCTGAATACGGTATTGAACATTATGTATATGGGCATCTTCATGACGGCGGCATTGGACTCGGGCCGGTTGGAGAATTTCATGACGTGCAGTATCACTTGGTCTCTTGTGATGCTTTGGACTTTAAGCTCAAAAAAATCGCCACGGTTTGAGTTAGAGGAATAACTTGCTCAATCCAGAAATAGGAATAGTATCCTAATCGTAAAATGTAGGGAGGGATAGTTTTGCAGCCTAGTTTAGAGATTATCTATTTGCATCACAGCGGATTTGCCATCAAAACTGAAAAACATTTATTGGTGTTTGACTATTACCAGGACCCTGCCAATAGTATGACAGACTTATTGGATCAAGGCCAAACAACCTACGTATTTAGTTCCCATAGTCATGGGGATCATTTTAATCAGGAAATCGGCAAGTGGCAGAAAAAAGTTGCAGCTTATTTTTTGAGTGACGATATTATTGAAGCTGGCGGATTAAAGAGTGTTGATGATTGCAAGTTAATTTATATGAAGCCATATGAATCCAAAGAGCAGGCTGATATTCAAGTGGCAACCTACGGTTCTACCGACCAGGGTTTGTCTTTTCTAGTTAATGTTGACGGCTGGCGAATCTTCCATGCTGGTGATTTGAACTGGTGGCATTGGAAGCAAGATACGCCGGAAAACATCAAGGCAGCCCAAGATGGCTTTGCTAAAGAACTGGCATTACTGGCCGGGTTGAAGCTTGATGTGGCGTTTTTTCCTGTCGATAGCCGGTTGGAGGAATTCTGGGCAATTGGTGCCGAAGAATTCTGCCGCAAGGTTGATGTAAAACACCTTGTTGCTATGCATAGCTGCGGAAAAGTCTGGCAGCCGGCGGCGGAATTTCCTGAACCAGGCAAGCAGGTTGCTGTATGGTCACCGGGAGAAGGCGGCCAAAGTCTGAAGGTACTAAAGAGTGAATTTTAGTCATGGCGGCATTTACTTATATCGTTCAGTGTGCTGACGGAACTTTTTATACTGGTTGGACGAACGATCTTGTAAGCAGGATGGCTGTTCATAATAGCGGAAAAGGTGCTAAATATACGAGGGGCCGTACGCCGGTTACACTTGTCTATTATGAGGAATACCCCAATAGTAAGAAGGCCCAGGTGCGCGAGTATCAAATTAAGAAAATGAATCGCCAGCAAAAGGCGATGCTCATCGCTGCCTTCCCTGGCGATGGGAAAGCATAAGGGCAAAATAAAAGCTCCTGCATATGCAGGAGCTTTATCTGATCGCTTATAGCGATTAGTAACGTCTGTTGTTTTGGCTGAAGCAGTCGCTGCAATATACAGGACGGTCACCACTTGGACGGAAAGGAACTTGGGTTTCTTTACCGCAAGCTGCGCAAGTAGCGTCATGCATTTCGCGTTGCGGACGGCTGCCGCCACGACCAAAGCCACCACCATTTTGTTGTTTACGAGCGCGTCTACAGTCAGGGCAACGGCCAGGTTCATTAGTGAAACCTTTTTCTGTGTAGAAGTCTTGCTCTGAAGCTGAGAATACGAATTCGGCGCCGCAATCACGGCAGGATAAAGTTTTGTCTGTAGCCATATTAATATAGCCTCCTCAATTGTATTGCCCAAATAGCTAATGGGTCGCGCAGTCTTCCCATCTCAATACAAGTTTGAGAAGGATGGATAACTAACCTCACTGGGTCTATTTTACTGGGCCATCTACAATATACTATTAAATCGCGTAAAAGTAAAGGGCGTTTAGGCCTTTTATAAAATAAAATTTGTGTAGAAGGTAACAAATTTCAAATGCATTGAAGTTTTCGGTAGGAGTATGCTAATATCACACGAAATATAGAATTAAATCATCAAATGGGAGTGTTATTGATGCAAATTAGCCGTTCGGTTTGTCCTTATGACTGTCCTGATACATGCGGACTGCTTATTCATTCAGAAGATAATAAGGTTATAAAGGTTAAAGGTGATCCGGATCATCCCTTTACGCGGGGAACATTATGTCCGAAAATGGCTCATTATGAAAAAACAATCCATTCACCACGGCGTATTCTGACACCGCTTATTCGTAGAGGGCCCAAAGGCAGCGGTGATTTTTACCCTGTCTCGTGGAATGATGCTATCAAGCTTATTACGCAAAAGTGGCAGGACATCATTGCGAAATGCGGAGCAGAGGCTATCGTACCCTGTTCTTATGCTGGTACCATGGGGCTGGCCCAGCGTAATTGCGGGCAGGCCTTTTTCTACCGGCTTGGGGCATCCCAGCTTGACCGGACAATTTGTTCTCCTGCCAAAGGCTACGGCTGGAAGGCTGTTATGGGAAGCACTCCTGGCCCGAACCCAAATGAAATTCAAAGGAGTGACCTCATTATTCTGTGGGGCATTAACGCTCTGGCGACGAATATTCATATCACTCATGATATTGACATTGCCAAGCAGCGTGGGGCTAAGGTCTGGGTGATTGATACCTATGAGACGACAGCAGCTAAACTTGCCGACAAGGTATTTATCACTCGCCCTGGTAGTGACGGTGCCCTAGCATTAGGAATAATGCATGTCTTGGCAGGGAAAAACCTTGTTGATGGCGACTTTATCAAACAATATGTCCAAGGTTATGACGAATTAGTCAAAGAAGTTTTGCCTCATTATTCGCCTGAAAGCGTTAGTACCATAACAGGATTAGACCCTGATGTGATTAGAGAAATGGCCAGCCTATATGCCCGAGCCAACGCATCATTCATTCGGCTGGGGAGTGGACTGTCGCGCTATGGCAATGGCGCGATGACTGTGCGGACAATCACCTGCTTACCGGCCCTTGTCGGCGCTTGGTCTCGCCCAGGTGGCGGAATACTTTGCAGTACGTCGTCTAATGCCTTCGATGTCAGTTTGGTCACTCGGGATGATTTTAAAAAATCTAATACACGAGTCGTTAATATTAATAAACTTGGTGATGCCTTAAATGAATTAGATGATCCGCCCATCATGAGTTTTTACGTATATCACTCTAATCCGGCTAACGTTCTTCCTGACCAGAATAAAGTTCTTAAGGGGCTGGCTCGTGAAGATTTATTTACAGTGGTTCATGAGCGGTTTATGACGGATACCGCCCAATACGCTGATGTAATTTTACCAGCTACTACCTCGGTTGAGCATGGCGATTTATATAGCTCCTATGGTAATTATACGGTACAACGGGCGTATCCTGTAATTGCTCCTGTCGGTGAAGCAAAAGCAAATTGGGAAGTTTTTTCGCTATTAGCGGCCGGTATGGGTTTTGATGACGATTATTTTCATCAGTCAGTCGATGAAATGATTGATAAGATGATTGAGAGGAACAAAGGATTGACGGGTAGTCAACTTGAATCTTTAAAGGCAAGTAACCCAGTAGAAGTGATGCTGCCGGACAACTATAAAATGACCTTTAAGACCATATCTGGGAAGATCGAAATTCTCAATCCGTCGGAAGCAGACCCACTCCCGCGGTACTTAGAGCCTTATGGCGATCAGGCGCCGTTTTGGTTCATTAACTCGCCGACACCGTATCTCTTAAACTCCTCTTTTAATGAACGTGATGATTTGACGAGTCGAACGAAGGTATTTCTCATGATGAATCCGGCCGATGCAGCCGCTAAAAACCTGCAGGATGGGCAGGAGGTTGCAGCTTTCAACGAGCGGGGTGAGGTAGCATTTTATCTAAAGATTACTAATAAAGTACCTGCTGGAGTTGTTGTAACCGAAGGAGTCTTGTGGAATGAAAGCTATCCTGGTAAAAAACGCTCGGTTAATGCTTTGACCTCACAACGGCTGACTGATAAGGCCAATGGCAGTACTTTTTATGATGTAAAGGTCGATGTAAAGGGACTTGAGCAGAACGGCAGGTAAATTAAAAAAATACGAGGTGAGAAGATGTATTTTCAAGCAGTCGGTAAAGTGAATACCGGGAAAACAGTAGAGCTAGCGCTTCAAAAAGCGGCTGAGTATGGCATTAATGACATTGTTGTTGCATCATGTGGCGGCGATACGGCTAAGCTGCTTGTCGGCAAAGTCGAGAACTTAGTCTGCGTTACCCATGCGAATGGGTATGCAGCGCCAGGGGAAAGCGATATGCCGGATCAAGTTCGGCATGAATTAGCGGCACAAGGCGTCAAGCTGCTGACAACAACCCATGTATTATCAGGTGCTGAACGCGGGATAAGCCGCAAGTTTGGTGGTGTTTATCCAGTTGAAATTATGGCCCATACCCTGCGGATGTTCGGGCAAGGGGTAAAGGTTTGTGTGGAGATTGCTGTTATGGCCTTAGATGCCGGATTGATTCCTTTTGGCAAAGATGTCATCGTAATCGGCGGTTCTGCACATGGAGCAGATACTGCTGTTGTCATGAGGCCAGCCCATGCCGATCATATCTTTGACAACTATATCGCCGAAATCATCTGTAAGCCAGGTCATAAGTAAAAAAGCGAGATGATGAATCGGGTCAGCTAATTATGATGCCATTTCGAGGCAGGAACATGTAGTGGTTAAATTTTACCAAAAGTGGGTAAAATTTAACTAAACAAATTTAGGCGAGGTTGGTATGCTTTACTGTGATTTTTGCGGTAGGAAAGTTTATATGAATGCTAAATATTGCCGCCACTGCGGGAATTTGCTGCAAAATAAGTTTAATGATACACAACCGATACCTATTGTTAGTGAGTCGATGCTAATAACCTCCAATCAATCTAAAAAAGCCTATAAGAATTACCAGAATGTTTGGTCGCGTCAAATTCGGCGATTAAGCATCAAAAAATATGCAGTGGCTTTCTATCTGGCTTCTATAATCACGACGATTGGGTTAATTTATGTTTTGGCAACATTTAAATCAGTGGATGAGTATCAATTGCTAACTGGGGCATGGGGCTTTCTTTTGGTTATGTATTTTTGGCGTAGCGCACAGTGAGGGAAAATAATGGCGGGCAAATCGTTATCGATTTGCCCGCCATTATTTTTTCACATTAATTATGCAGTGCCCAATTTTGAATGATGGCTTTGTTGACAAAAATGGAAGCGTCAGTGATTTTTCTTTTACGGTCAATCATGGCCCGTTCGGCGTGTTTAATGTTAGCCCATACCCGGTCATGATCATAAATTGTTAAAATAGTTTCAATGTCTGAATCGCTGAAGTGATAACTGTGCAATTTTTGTTTGATGATTGTTGTCATAAAAAAAGATCCTTTCGAAATTGATATATAAATACAAAATACAAGATACATCTATTCTACATAATAAGAATCGTTTCCTGTTTTGTTCAGCGAAAATGGGTAAAAAGCTTGGCCATTGGATAAAAAATTGCTTAAATCACAACAATAGTATAATAAAAACTTATGTTTCACTCTATGCAGGGTAGTGACAAGAAATGGAGGAGTTAAAGTGTTTACTAGCTGGCTTTTTATGAAAATGCTAGACCCAATGGCTGATGAAGGCATATCTAAAGTGCTAACCGAGGATTATACTGATAATCCATTTTTACTGGCAACCGTGGCCGAGAAGATGACCTTACGGGCTCTTATTGAGGCATCGATAAGAGCAGAAACCGGCACAGTATTGGGACGCCCACTTGGTAGCCCGGTAGTGTTGTCACCTTGGGATAAAATCCTCTTAAATCCAAAGCAACTATTTGAAATGCCTACCAAAGATGTTAACACAATTGGTACGCAAACAATTATTGGACCAACTGCTAAAAAACCATTAAAAATTGACATTCCGATTATGATTACCGGCATGTCGTACGGAGGATCCCTTAGTTTACAAATGAAAATGGCACTGGCTAAGGGGGCATCGATGGCCGGAACTTCGACAAATACTGGCGAATCGGCCGTAACCCATGAAGAACGAAGTAGTGCTAAATATTTGATTGGCCAGTATCATCGGGGGGGATGGCTTAGCAGCCCTGAGCAACTCAAGCAGCTTGACGCAATTGAGATTCAGCTTGGTCAAGGGGCCTGGGGCGGTGCGGTTGATGAACCGATATTAGCCGATAAGATTGGGGATCATCTGAGAGAAACTTGGCATTTGGAGAAAGGCCAAAATGCTACCATTTATTCTAGAATGCCAGGAGTGAAAAACCAACAAGACATAATTGCGCTGGTGGAAAGTCTCAAGTCAGAGTATGACGTACCTGTTGGCATTAAAATTGCTGGAACAGATTATATTGAATATGAGTTAGCCGTTATAGCCAAAACCAACGCTGACTTTATTACGCTTGATGGTTCTGAAGGGGGAACCTCGAGTGCGCCGCCGACGCTTGAAGACCATGTTGGACTACCGACGCTTCATAGTTTAGTTAGGGCCGTAAATTGGCTCAATAAAAAAGGAATTCGCGATCGATTTAGCCTTATTATTGTTGGTGGACTGGCAACGCCGGGCCATTTTCTGAAGGCATTGGCGTTAGGCGCTGACGCTGTTTACATCGGGACAATCGCTCTGATGGCTGCTATGCAAAGTCAAGTGGTAAAAACATCACCGCAAGCTCCACCTTCTCAATTAGCTCTCTATTCAGGTAAAATGAACGATAAGCTCGATATCGAAAAAGCGGCCAAGCACCTTAGCAACTTTCTGAAATCATGCGTGATGGAAATGCAATTGGCTGTTCAGGCGGTTGGCAAACAGACGATTAAAGACTTAAACAGGTCAGATTTGGTAACAGTTGATAAAGAGGTTGCTAAAATGGCATATATTCGCTATGCCTATGAACCGCGCAGCGAGGAAAAAAACAACTAATTTTCGGAGTATATCATGGTTCTTTCGGGAAAAACTAAATGTGGAGCCGGTTGCAAAATTTATTATCGTGGGAGGTATGTCGATGAATAAGAAAAATCAATCATCTAAATCTCAAAACGGTACAATGACTGCTCAATTTGATGCAAATCAAGATTATACCAGCTCAACTAAAAAAGTGAACCAAAATCAAACAGCACAAAGCAAGAGTGAATTTGGTACTATGACGGCTAAGGCGGATGCGAATAACGATTATTCAAATTCGGCCCAAAACCCAAGTGCTAGCAAGAAGCAAGCTAGTAAAAATGCAAATAGTACTTTAACCGCTAAGTTTGATGCCAATAACGATTACTCCGAATAAGTAAATCAAAGCAGGCCTGCCAATGGCAGGTCTGCTTTATTTAATCTCTTTAATGGAATTAAGAAATGAAGTATAATTAAGGATACGGTTATTGATTCTATTGTTACATTATGGAGGGTTTCATGCATAGTAGTCCCAAGTATTGGTTTTTTATTATTCTTATTCTAATACAGCTGGGAATTGCCTGGTTAGTATTGTCTTTGCTTAAAAAGCTTTTTCCGTATTACCGTAATAAAAATGTCGTTTATACTTATTGGCTTGTTACCGGGGCTGCCTTGCTTGTGACAACGCTCGGGCGCTTTAGTCCATCCGCTGATTTAGCAGCAGAGTTGATGAGGTTGGCCTTTGTATGGCTCATCGGTCAGCTTGCGGCTCTGATTATTCTGCCATTCTTCTATGGGGTGGCTCGGTTTGTTAAGGCTAGACAACCGAGGCCTGACGATTGTGATAAAAATGATGATAATAATATTACCCGACGTGATTTTCTTCGCGGTTTGGTGGCTGCCGCCCCGGTGAGTATCCTGGGCGTAACAGTTTATGGAGTGTATAGTGGTGGTTCGAATATTGTTTTGCAACGTCACAAGTTAAATCTGCCACAGCTGCCTGTCTATTTAAACGGTTTTAAAATCGCTCAGCTTAGCGATACCCATATCGGTTTCTATTTTAGTCTCGAGAAACTGGAGGCGTGTCTCAGGACCATTATGGCTGAGAAACCAGACATGCTCGTGATTACTGGGGATTTAATTGATGAAGTCGCCCTTGCCGAGCAGGCAATGCAGAAGTTTGCTGAAATCGCTGACCAGATTCCCTATGGGATTTATTTCTGCTGGGGTAACCACGAATACTTCCGGGATATTAACAAGGTGCGCCAGGCATTAAATAATAGTCCGGTAACCTTATTGGAAAACACGGCTGTTAGGATTGCTAAAGGGGATAAACCGTTCTATCTGGCAGGAGTAGATTACCCTTGGGCTAGAAATGCTGATAGCCAAATTGCTGAACGGGGGCAAATGATAGGTAAGGCTTTAGCGACAGTACCTGACAATGCGTTTACCGTTCTTCTTAGTCATCATCCCGATTTTATTACAAATGCATTTGAGGCGGGAATTCCGCTGACGCTCACTGGGCATACCCATGGCGGACAAATTGCACTTTTTGGCCGTTCCTTATTACCTGTGCAATACCGCTACATGCGCGGCATGTATCATCAGGGCGACATGCATGGTTATGTTCACACCGGCACAGGCAATTGGCTGCCGTTTCGACTTGGCTGTCCAGCCGAGATTGCTGTTTTTACGCTTCAAGGGTAGCGTAGGATAAGGGAAAATCTAATATGGATAATATTTATAGATTGACATATGTTAAGAACGGCAGTCCTTAATGGGGTGGATTATGGGAAAGCAGTTTATCGTTTTTTTTAGTATATTTCTTGCTGTATACGGTAGCGCTAATTATTATATCGGGCTTCGGTTTTGGCAGTCGCTGAATAGCTTTGCAGTCGTAAATCGAGTGCCTTTCTGGGCAATCTATATTTTGCTGGCCGCTACTCCGGCGATCAGCAGATGGGCAACTACCTATATAAAGGGTTTTGTTAGCGTAAAACTTAGCTTGATTAGCGCCTATTGGTTGGGAATTACTTTTTATGGTTTTTTTCTCTGGCTCCTTGTTGATATGTTCAAATTTGCTGGTGCGGTATTGGGATTCTTATCGGCCAGTCTTGTGGAAGATCGTGGCTTTTGGGGGATGACAGTTTTAACGCTGCTGATTTTTCTTATAGTGTGGGGGTCGTACAATGCTCAGCGGCCTGTAATAAAGCGTTACACCATCAGTCTTGCTAAACGGGCTGGCCATATGAATAAACTTCGCGCCGTTCTGGTGGCTGATACTCATTTAGGACCTATCATTGGAAAGCGACGTCTGGAAAAAATGGTGGGCATGATTAATAAAATTAACCCTGAAATTATTTTTTTTGCGGGTGATACTATTGATGAGGACGTGCCGTTTTTTGTCGAGCGGCATATGCCGGAAATTTTACGTAAATTAAAACCCCGGCTTGGCTCATATGCTGTTCTTGGCAATCATGAATATTTAGGCGGGCATGCTGATTCAGCGGTCTATGCCTTGGAACAGTCAGGAATTACAGTGTTGCGCGATAATCTGGTAAAAGTAAAAGATTGTTTGTATATTGCGGGGCGGGACGATCCAACGGTAAAGCAGATGACTGGTCAACCGCGGCCGATGCTTCGTAGTATTTTAAGCGAAGTGGATCCCTTGCTGCCGCTTATACTTATCGACCACCAACCATATGATCTCAATACTGCTAAGGTATTGGGGGTTGATTTACTTCTGGCCGGTCATACCCATAAAGGACAGTTTTTTCCGAATAACTTCATTACCAGCAAAGTCTTTGAAGTTGATTGGGGTTATCTAAAGAAGGGCAGCTTGCAGATCATCGTTACATGCGGCTTTGGGACATGGGGGCCGCCAATCAGAATTGGAAATCGGCCTGAACTGGTAGAGATTGATATTCTGTTTGATGAAATTGAGGTCAAGTAATAAGGAGAGATCTATGCATCAACCGAACGCCCTTGGTGAAAAAAGCATTGGCAAATTGCTCTGGGAGTTTTCTTTGCCGGCTGTGACGGGTATGATGGTCAATGCTTTATATAATGTTGTTGACAGCATTTTTGTCGGTAACGGTGTTGGTGATTTAGGGCTGGCAGCGGTGACCATTGCCTTTCCGATCATGACGATTTTAATGGCCTTCAGTATGCTTGTTGGTATTGGGGCAACGGCGCAGATTTCACTTTCTATCGGTCAGAAAAATAAAGTGCAAGCTGAGCGGATTTTAGGAAACGCCTTTTCTTTGTCGCTTATCATGGCGTTGTTGCTCACGGTTGTTTTATTGATATTTCTTGATCCAATCCTGATTGTTTTGGGTGCTGAACCGGCTATCTTGCCTTACGCTAGGGATTTTACCCAAGTCATTGTCGGTGGCAGTATTTTTTCGTATATTGGGTTTGGGTTAAATAATATTATTAGAGCAGAAGGCAATCCTAAGATTGCTATGACAACAATGCTAATCTCGGCCTTTTTAAATTTGATGTTAAATCCACTGTTTATTTTTGGGCTTGAGATGGGGATTACCGGTTCAGCATTGGCCACCGTGATTTCACAGGCTGTTTCAGCAATCTGGGTAGTGGTGTATTTTTTAGGAAAGCGAGGTTATCTCAAACTTCGTCTTCTTAATCTAAAACTAGACATAGAAATCACCCGGGCTATTTTTGCGATTGGAATGTCGCCTTTTTTCATGCAGCTTGCTGCAAGTGTTGTAACGGTTCTTTACAATTATAGTCTAATAGCATATGGCGGTGCGATTGCAGTAGCGGCAATGGGAATTATAAACCGAGTTTCCATGCTCATGCTGATGCCGATATTCGGAATTAGCCAGGGAGTTCAGCCTATTATTGGGTATAATTATGGTGCAGGACATTACGAAAGGGTTATTGAGGCCCTGAAAAAAGCAACAATTGCAGCAACTGCTGTTGCTCTAACAGGTTTTCTATTAGTTGAGTTATTTAGTTTCCAGATTACTCGCGTATTTACTCATAATCCTGAATTGATTAAAGTTGGTGCCGAAGGGATGCAGATGTTTATGTCGATGACGCCAATTATCGGGTTTCAGATAGTCTGCTCGACCTATTTCCAGGCAGTCGGTAAAGCGAAACAATCCTTGCTGCTCAGTCTATCGCGCCAAGTAATTATCTTAATTCCCATGATATTGATATTGCCATCAATTTGGGGCTTGAACGGAATTTGGCTGGCTAGTCCGATTGCTGATATTTTCTCGTCAACTCTAACAGCGATGTTTTTATTCCGGGAAATCCGCGGCAATATGAGACTTGCCTCAATAGAGCCTTAATCACTGGATATGATTTTCTGGCTAAAGCATATTGCCCGGGAAATTTCGCTATATTACTACATAACTAAAAGGCTGCACTGCTAACGAGTGCGGCCTTTTAGGCATAACAAAAGGGAGAGCCGTTTCCGATCCGCTCTCCCTTTTGCCCACCTTATCCACCTTTGCCTCTGCCGCGGAATTAACCGCAACAGTCCCCATAACAGAATACAGCATTTTATGGTAAAGCGCAAGTGGTGGTAAGCATTTTTATTAAATTTTGACTATGTGCAGGAATTAAAAAAGCACTGCCGTATAAATTCAGTAAACTTGTAGTGTTGCCGGACAAGGAATTTTGGAAACTTTAATGGGGGATGGGTATAATGAAACTTGTTACTTACCAAGAAAACGGTCTTGATCATGTTGGTCTATTAACACAAAACGATCGTGAGATTATTCCTGTTGCCGAGGCCGAAAGATGTCTTTTAGGAACAACTGTGATTCCAGATACAATGCTCGATATTATTAAGGAAGAGGCGCAAGTTTTGCCGGTCCTTCAAGTGCTCCAACAAAAGTTTGCCGGTAGTTCTTGTGAAACAGTCAGTGTTGATCGCGTCAAGCTACTGGCACCGATTCCGCGCCCGAATAAGAATATTTTTTGTGTTGGGCTAAATTATCACGATCATATTAAAGAATCAGGAAAAGTCTTTGATAAGTCTAAACTTCCCAAAGTACCTGTAATCTTCTCTAAAGTGCCTACCACTGTTACTGGGCCTGACAGTTATGTTAAACGCTTTCATGACTTGGTATCCCAATTAGATTATGAAGTTGAACTTGCTGTCATTATTGGTAAGCAGGGGATGGGAATTAAAGCGGAAGTAGCTTATGAGCATGTCTTTGGCTACACAATTCTCAATGACGTTTCAGCTCGTAATCTCCAATCGCAGCATGTTCAGTGGCTAATGGGCAAGAGTTGTGATACTTTTGCGCCGATGGGGCCTTGTATTGTTCATAAGTCAGCTATTTCCCGTCCTGAAGAGCTTGATATTCAATGTAAAATTAATGGTGAAATTCGCCAGAACAGTAATACAAGGCAGATGATCTTTGATATTCCTACGATTATTGAAACAATTTCTTCAGTAATCACGCTTGAACCCGGTGATATTATTGCCACTGGAACACCGGCTGGTGTGGGAATGGGCTTTAATCCACCCAAATACCTTAAATCCGGTGATGTGATGGAACTGGAAATTTCTGAAATAGGAGTGCTTAGAAATACCATTGAGTAAGAAGGCAGCTTGTTGAATGCGGTCAAGCTCGATATTGACAATTATCTAATGCTAAGTTAAAATATTATTAATTCCTAAAGGGGAGTAGCGAGCAAGGACAGAGTCAACAATACTGGTAGAAATACTTGGTTCTGTCGTTGGTACACTTTACTGTTGACCAATTTGCGAGACCTTTAGTATGATTAGAGTCATACTAAAGGTCTCATTGTTGTTTATCTGATGACCAAGCCGCTCTTCTTATACCCGTGAAGAGCGGCTAAGTTCCTGGATACGTTTCGCCTGGGATTCAGGTGGAGTTATCTGAATCAAGTCTCACTTTATAGGGTTATTGTGCTATAATCAACAAATCTGTGAAAAAAGGAGGTTAGCCAGTGGAACAAATTATTGATCTGTTTGGGCAGTATGGTCTCATTGGACTCATCATTATTTCTTTTACAGAGTCATTTATCTCGCCGATACTTCCTGATATATTGCTCATCCCGATGGCACTGGCCGAACCTCATAAGGCGATCTATTATTCAGCTATTGTTACGGTTGCTTCTGTGCTGGGAGGTATTATCGGCTATGCAGGCGGCCGACGGTTTGGCCTTCCCATTATGAAAAAATATGTACCCCAGAAATATGTTGATACGATTGAGCATTGGGTGACTAAATATGGGGTATGGGCCATTATTTTGGCCTCATTGGCACCCATCCCTTTTAAGTTTGTTAGTATAAGTGCCGGAGTTTTTAGGCTTAATATGACATTGTTTATAGTAGCTGCGATTATTGGCCGGTCCAAACGGTTTTTGCTTGAAGGGGTATTGATATATTATTATGGGCCCCAGGCCTTGGCATTGATGAAAAGTCTTTCGGATAGTACGCTGATTGTTACTGGTGTACTACTTATCTTGATCTGGATAATAGTAAAGTTAAAACGTAATAAAGTGAAAGCGCCGCAAAACTAAATGCAGAAAAAAGAAAACCCGGCTTTTTAAGCCGGGTTTTGCTGTGTAATTATTTTTCATTCATTGCCTTGGAAATAGCCGCTTTAGCTAACAAGAGGGTAGGATCGAATTTTTGGTAGTCACCTTTAAGGAAAGGAAACAGAAGTGGAATTTCAGTACAGCCGCCAATGAATGCTTCAACGCCTTTAGCAGCATATTTATCAAGCAGCTGCGTAAAGGGTTCAATTTCACCGATGTTACCTGCTTTGACTTGGTCAATTGTCCACACGACAGTATCTTGGTCGGCTTGTTCAGGAATCAATAATTCCATGCCTTGGGCCGCAAAAGCCTCTTGATACATTCTGGTGTTCACGGTAGCATCAGTAGCCAGAAGCATGATTTTGCCGGAAAGACTGGAATGACTGGCTTTAATTTGGGCTGCGGCATTTTTAATTATATGTAGCATGGGTGCTTTTATTGAAGCTTGAACTTGATCATACCAGAAGTGTGCTGTGTTGCAAGGCATTATAATAAAATCAGCGCCAGCATTTTCTAAAATTTTAGCAGATTCTAAGAGCTTTGGTAGTGGATCTTCCATTTCGCGTAGGATGGCGTCAGCCCGTGAGGGTATCTGGGGATGATTGTCAATGATGATCCGGATATGTTCCTGGTCGCAGTTTGCAGGAGTGTGTTGAATGATTTTTGTAAATAAATCGGCAGTAGCCATCGGGCCCATTCCGCCGAGAATGCCAATGATTGCCATATAAATCTCTCCTTTACGTTTCTTTTCTTATAAGTCTTAATTTAATTATAGCACTAATAGCTTTTGGTAACAATTTACTGGGATATACACTCAATCGCAAATGGGGCATCGTTCCAGTTTAAGGAAGGAATTTTTATCAGCATTGCAGAAGAAAATAAAGTGATATCTTTAATCCTTGGAAATTGGGTATTGAGTGGTGTGTAACAAGCAGAAAGAGGGAGAGTTGACTATGCAGTTTCATTGTTCTAAATGTGGCAAATATTATCCGATTAATGGTTTGGAGTACCGCTGTGAATGTGGTGGTCTCTTCAATTTGGAAAAAGATCAGGGCGAAGCAGTGCCTCAATTGGTTTCTCTGGGAGAGGTAGTTACACCGCTTTTGCAACATAAGTTCCATAACATGGCGTTGCATCTAAAGCTTGACTATATGATGCCAACAGGTTCTTATAAGGATCGCGGCGCTTTTGCGCTGATTAATAAGCTTAAAGAATTGGGAGTTACCGAGGTTGTTGAAGATTCGTCAGGAAATGCCGGAGCAGCCATTGCCGGCTATTGTGCGGCGGCTGGCATTAAGTGCAATATTTATTTGCCTGATAGTACATCGATGGGAAAAATAAAGCAGGCCACTGCGTATAAAGCTAATGTTGTAAAAGTTCCTGGCTCGCGTGAAGATACGGCGAAAGCCATCAAAAAGGCTGCTGAAACAACCTATTATGCATCACATGTGTATAATCCGCTGTTTTTTGAAGGCACAAAATCAATGGCCTATGAACTTTATGAGCAAATAGGTATTCCGGACTATATCGTGATTCCAACTGGTAATGGCACAATGCTGCTTGGTGCCTATATTGGGTTTAAGGAACTGGGTAAGTTACCCAAGATTATTGCTGTTCAAAGTGAAAATTGTGATCCTATTTATCGAAAGCTTAAGAATCTCCCCAGCCATCAGTATACAGAAACGGCGGCCGAGGGAATTGCGATTCAGGAGCCGATGCGGGTCGATGAAATCATTGCGGCTGTTAAGGAGAGTGGCGGTGATATGATCACTGTTACTGATCATGATGTTAAGGTTGCCCAGGCCATGCTTGGTGAGATGGGAATCTATGTTGAGGTTACATCTGGTGCCGCGCTAGCAGGTGCCTTAAATTATTTTAAAAATAGCTACAGCAGCGGTCTAAAGATTGTTGTACCGTTAACTGGATCAGGGTTGAAGAAATAGAAAGTCGCAAGGGGAATTGGAATTCCTCTTGCGACTTTTTTGTTGAGTTGTTTTCACAACATTTACATACCATAGTGTTGACAGAACAGGAAATACTAAAAATGCCTTTTAATCAACAATCATTGCAAGGGGGGATCATTATGTTTTGGTCAGTTGTTATCGGTTTGGCAGCCGGTTGGATCGCTGCACAAACGTCAGGAGGAAGGGATTCGATATTTTGGGGTAATCTTACTATTGGATTAATGGGATCGTTGACCGGAGGGTTTTTATTGCGCGCGTTCGTTACTGGTTGGCCTAGTACACTTTTAGGTATAATCGCAAGTCTTATTGGCGCTGTTGTCGCTTTGTCTATTCTGAAAATGGTGGCTCATAAAAATAAAAATCGCGCATAGTTCTTGAAAAATTAAGCGCGTATAGTATTATTTATGATCGGTATCAGGATGAGTTGAGGAAAGCAGGTTATTAAGCTGCTGCTCAATCTTAGTTAATCGATGGTTGATTTCAGTCAGCTCAGCCTGCTCGACGCTTTTGCGCCGGGCATGTTTTTTGTTCGCTCTGATATTGTTTTCAAAACCATGTATTTCGAAGACACTGCAGGCGAGCGTTAGCCATAGAACAATCCGCTCAGTCATGGTTTTAGTCATACCAATCCCCCGTATCAGTTGTTGTTACTATACTATGCGGAAGATTCTAATGTGGCGAATATCAGGGTATTTAACAGCATAAAAACGTATTTAGGAGGTTAGGCTGATGCTAGCAACTGATTTTCTATACTTTTTACTTCCGTTCACTATTGGGATTCTGATTTTCTTTAGATCAGGGCATAAGTTTTATAGCACAACGGCTGTGCCGTTAGTGGGGCTAGCTATGTTTATCTACTTCACTGATATAAAACCGTTTTGGCTGACACTCGTGGCTTATGTTGTGTTGTGGGCGGTAATTTTTATTATACCAAAACGAATGAAGAAATAAAAAAGCCGCCTTGTAGGCAGCTTTTTGGTCATAGCTTATCAACGATCTGTTGGATGAACGGGTAGTAATATTGCTCTCCGTTTAGCGCCTTGATCGTTGCGATGATCGACGTTACGACGAGAACAATCCATAAAATCGCCACGATAGGTACCAGGAGTACGCCGATCACTACCATACATAGGAAAGAAACAATAGCCGAAAGAACAAGAATAGCTAGGTGGGCGACTAGGGCTTGTTTAGCATGATGGTTTACAAAGGGGTCGTCTTTACGGAATAGAAAAATCAGGAGTGGGGCAATAATGAAACCAAGTCCGCCTAGCATATAGGCGATATGCGCAGTAATAGCGAGGATTTTTTGCTCGCTGCTGACAGTGATACTCATGAGCACACCTCCCATTCTATTATACAATATTAATACGTTTGGCTCTATCATGCTAACGCGAATTTCACAAAAAAAAAGGAGCTCATATTAGGAGCGACCCCTGCGAAGTTTATAATAATTTATGCATGTTTGTTCCAACTCATCTTCCAACATAGTTCGTATTCTAGGATCAAGATTTGACGTATTAAGGGCAATACAAAGTTCTTCGATTTTCAGCCGTAGTTCGTCAATATTCACGACAATCCTCCTTTAATAAGGCTGTAATTTAGTATAATACGGCAATAATGTAAAATTATGTAATAATATAATGTCGTTTATTGTAATGATTCGACAATACTGGCATTTTTGACAAAAAAACACGTATATTGTATGATGGACGTAAAAGTTATGTTAAAATTTTCTTTAAAATAATCACTGGAGGAATACAGATGAATTTGTGGCTTACCGAATTTCAAACCGATAATTTGGGCCTGACGGCTCGAATTACGGAAACATTATTTAGCGGACGATCAGAATTTCAGGACGTTGCTGTTGTTGATTCCTTGGAATTTGGCCGGATGCTTGTGCTTGATGGTGTATTTCAAACGTCAATATTTGATGAGTTTGTGTATCACGAAATGATTGCTCATGTTCCACTGGCGACTCATCCCAATCCAAAGACTGTGCTGGTAATTGGTGGAGGCGACGGGGGTACAATCCGCGAAGTTGTAAAGCATCAGTCAGTTGAACTTGCAGAAATGGTTGAAATTGATGGAATGGTTGTCGATGTATGCAAACAATTTCTACCCGAGATTAGTGCGGCCCTTATTCAGAAGCACCCTAAACTGAGTCTTAAAATTGGTGACGGTATCCAGCATATGAAAGAGGCTGAAAACAAATATGACGTGATCATTGTTGACTGTTCAGACCCTATTGGACCAGGCGAAGGCCTGTTTACCCATGCGTTTTATCAAGATGTTCACAAAGCGCTGAAAGAAGATGGCCTTTTTGTTCAGCAGACCGATTCCCCGTTGTATCATCACCCTCTTATCAAGCGGCTTACTAAAGATATTCGCTCATTATTTCCGATTACGCGGACTTACTTAGCTCATATTCCAATCTATCCAGGTGGAATGCATTGTTTCACAATTGGCTCGAAGCAGTATGACCCTCTTAAGGTTGACGCTGTAACCCGGTCGGATTTTGCCGACAATCGTTATTTTAATCAGGAAATTTTCAAAAGTTGTTTTGCCTTGCCGAACTTCGTTAAGGAATTCCTTAAATAAAGTGAGACTTGATTCAGATAACTCCACCTGAATCCTAGTCGAACCGTATCCAGGGACTTAGCCGCCCTTGCTCCCGCTTATATAAACGGGGGTCGCCTGTGCCCTTTGGGTATAGAGCGGGTTAGTCATCGGACAAAACAAAAAGGTGCGATTCAGGGGATCGCACCTTTTTCTTTTTGTGGTCTTATTTATATTAGGTTTTCTGGATTTAACCCATTAAGCTCAGAAATGACAAATTTACCATCTTTGCGAATCAATTTGCCGTCAAACCAAATCTCCCCACCACCATACTCGGGATTTTGGATACAAACCAAGTCCCAATGAATAGCCGATTTATTACCGTTGAAGGCAGTGTCATAGGCGCTGCCGGGCGTGAAGTGGAAACTTCCCTTAATTTTTTCATCAAACAGTGTGTCTTTCATGGGAATATTAATATGGGGGTTGACTCCAAGCGCAAATTCGCCGATATATTTGGCTCCTTCGTCCGTGTTAAAGACTTTATTAATTTGCCCAGTATGATTGGCGGTTGCCTTTATAATTTTGCCGTCAGCGAATTCCAAGACAATATTTTCATAAGTAACGCCTTGGTAGACTGCAGGTGTGTTATAGGCAATACGACCATTTACAGAATGTTTTACCGGTGCGGTATATACCTCGCCATCGGGGATATTCCTTAGGCCGGAGCATTTTACGGCTGGAATGTCTTTAATGGAAAAGTTCAGGTCAGTATTAGGACCAATGATTCTAACTTTATCTGTTTTTTGCATGAGGGTAATCAATGGGTCCATGGCGATCGCCATTTTGGCATAATCGAGATTGCAGACTTTAAAGTAAAAATCTTCAAAGGCTTCTGTACTCATGTTAGCCAGCTGGGCCATGGATCCGTTTGGATAACGCATGACGCACCATTTTGTCTTCGGCACTCTGAGGTCGGTATGGACAGGCTTTTGCCATAATTGCTGATAAGTTTGCATTTGTTCAGAAGAAACATCAGATAATTCGCTGATATTTTCACTGGCTCTGATCCCAATATAAGCGTCCATATCCTGCATGAGACTTGCTTCCCACTGACCAAGGAGTTTCATTTGCTCGTCGGTAGCGCCACGCAGAAGTGAACGCTGAAGACGGTTGTTTTTGAGCGATAAAAAGGGAATCGCTCCAGCTTTATAGGTTTCCTCAATAAGTGATTGAGCTAACGGCAGGGCATCATCGAACATTTCAATGAGGATTTTCTCGCCTGGTTTGAGGTTTGTTGAGTAGTTAATTAAGTTTTTTGCCAGAGTGTCTATCCTAGAGTCCACAAAATCTCCTCCGTTTAAGAATTTTTGTTGCTTATCTAGTATTATTAGACAAAACTAAAAGAATACCTACTGAAAAAAATCCTGTCTACCTATTGCATTGGAGGATGAATTCTATTATAATAGCATTTGTCCTTCCTCGATAGCTCAGCTGGTAGAGCAATCGGCTGTTAACCGATCGGTCGTAGGTTCGAGTCCTACTCGAGGAGCCAATATCATGGCCCGTTGGTCAAGCGGTTAAGACACCGCCCTTTCACGGCGGTATCAAGGGTTCGATTCCCTTACGGGTCACCAACATGGGCGATTAGCTCAGCTGGGAGAGCGCCTGCCTTACAAGC
>JAQWAQ010000090.1 GCA_028707635.1 Negativicutes bacterium | reverse complement strand
GTCAAATCTTAAAATTTATAAGAAGGCCAGTCACGGCATGCGCCTATTGCACAAAGCCGGTATGGTCTCCCTGGGGACTATCAGATAGGCATCCGGATGAATGGATTGTGTAGCAGCTAAACTTCATTCTAATGCCACAACGAAACGACCTATTCAATCGAATAGGTCGTTTCGTTGTGGCATTAACAGCTTCGGTTAAAGATTAACTGCATATATGCATCCGCAAACGCATCCGCAATCATAAATGGCGGGTGTAGTACGGGAAAGGTCATAGGCTCGGTAGGGACATTTGCCAGTTCGGTCACGCTACAAGTGTGCGTTGCCTCGTCCCCAAATCCTATGTTTGAGACCAGATTCACATTCGGAAGGACGGCCAAGCCATTCTGTAAAAAACACATGAAAAAAAATTGATAATCCCAAGTGTTCCACATTTCTTTATGTATAATGTTAAATTTTCTAGACCAATACCTTATGTCTTCGTCGCGACAAATTGTTTTAAACACTTCGCTGCTAGGACCAGCTTCAGCCTGAACAAGGCCAAAGATATCTGTTAACCAATTATTATCGCGAATCTCCGGCCATAGATTTATTTTAAAATCATAATATCTTTGCCATACGTCACGCCATGTAGCCCAACCCCACAAATGCGGAAAGCGGGAAAAATGGTAGCTGTAATGCAAGCGTTGCCCACTAAATCGGTAATTATTTCCACTGATGGAGACAATACGGTCATCACCCCGGTAACGATCCAGCATTTCCTGATAAAATCTAAATAGGGTTTGATGCGGCAAACAATCATCATCAAATATAATTGCCTGCTCTTCCATGCTAAAAACCCAATCAAGGCCGCTAGCTGTTCTCCTACCGCATCCGAGATTATCATCAGAGTAATTTTTAAAAACTTGACAATCCCAGTCTACCGCTTCCACAACTGCTCTAGCAGCCAAGCATCTCTCCTTGTCGTACGGGTGATTCGGACGGGGGCCATCGGCAATTACATACAGTTTAGTTGGCTTTGCTCTACGTATTTCCTCAAATACCCTTTTTGCAAGATGGGCACGATTAAAGATAGTCAATACTACTGGGGTTGTTAGCACGAAATCGCTCATTACATACCCTCCTGCTAACGAATATACCCTATCCTATTCTAGCCATCGACAAAAGGTTAAACATTACGACTGTACAATTTGGATCAGATTTGATCAATCGATTCAATTTTCTAGCGCCTATTAACAATCTCCATATCTGCCCGAAAAATAACTTAGTTATATTAAAATTCAATACTCACACCAGAAAAAGCCGGAATGAATTTTTCCCCGAAAGTCTGCTGTAACCGAGCCATCATAGCAAATCCGGTGCAATGGCCAGTCGCAACAATCTCTGGATCCATTTTTTTCAGCTGTTGAATTGTATTTTCTTGCTGGTTACGGCCTACCGGACCAAGATGAGTGCCGCCAATAAGTCCATATAGACGGCTAACACCTGTAATCTGCATACCTCTTTTAATTACATTAATGATTCCCGAATGGGCACACCCGCTGATTACTACCAATCCCTTTGGGGATACATAATACATCGCCATATCATCCACTATCATATCCTGACAATAATCATCACTCGAAGTAAGCGTTACCAGATTTTTATCGCCCTGCTCATAGACTGTATCTCTAGGTATTTGTCCACTGATCCATAAATCATCTGTCAGCTGCACTTCCGTTGTGATAAAATTAAAATCCGCTCCTAAACTTGTTAAGTAATCTTGCTTAAAAGGAACCCCAATGAACCGTCTCCCCCCATGCGATACCGAGTAGCGTTCCATAAATATCTCCTTATGCGCATATACAGGGATTCTCTTCCTGGTATGAGTGAGCACCGCTGCAAGACCGCCGGTATGGTCATAATGACCATGACTAATAACAAGCGCTGTTAAACAATTTGGATTAATCCCTAATAGACCAAGATTATAAACTGCTGCTCCGGTCTGCCCAGAATCAAACAAATATTGCTCTTTTCCATTTTCCAATAACAACGCCAGACCGTGTTCGCCATATAATGGTAGTTTGCTAAAAGCAGGTACATTATTATCAATAACAACTGTGATTTTCACCATTCATCCCTCCAATTTTAATTGCATTTTCATCCAAAAAAGCCGCCCGACGAAACAATATCGCTAATCATGCTTTTCACAAATATGCTAACCTATAACCCTTTTTTCTCCAGCCAGCGGAACAGGAAACCCGTCATTACTACGAACAGCACAATGATCAGCCAATGATTAACACCTAACACTTGTGGAATGGTAATTTTTCCATAATCTCCCCACGTAAGGACGGTTTTTTGTAAGTAAGGATAGGCCTCTGCATATATTCCCGCACCCACCAGCATACCCGTGATTCCCCAGATGGCATCCCAACGGCCTTCACCCAATGCCCCCAGCGAAGTACCTGGACAATAGCCTAGTAATCCCCAACCTAACCCGAACAGTATTCCGCCAATAATGACACCACCCAAAATCGTTGGTTTCAAAGAGAGTTTTACTAACCCCATATCATAAAGGAAGTATACACCGACCATGGCTACAATAATATGGGACAGCATAAATTTTACAATGGTCATATCCTGCAACCGCAAAGCAGCAATCTGTTTATCGTAGCGGAGAACACGGCCCTTCTGCAAGAGAAATCCAAATAAAATACCAGTGATTAGCCCGTAAAAAAGCTCCATCATTGTTTGCCACCACCTTTGTATAACCAATTAGCCGTAATCAATCCTCCAATGAAAAAGCAGGCCAATGCAATAAATCCGCTCACCGCAAGTTGTAGTGAACCGCTTAATCCATGCCCACTGGGACAGCCTTCGGCAAGGCGGGCGCCAAACATGGCAAAAATCCCACCAATAAAGGCAACCACAGCTCTTGGCGCAATCGACGAGCCAAATTTCTCCTGCCACATTGCAGGCACCGCTTGGAAGCGAAAACTGCCGGAAGATATAGAGGCAACAAAGGCCCCGATCGCAATGCCAATGACAAACATCCACTGCCAGTCAACCATTGGAACCTCTTTAATAAAATAGGGCATACTTGCCACTCGTTCTGGTGAAAAAATTTTTTCCATCATTCCGGTCGTCCGCACAAAGGTTGTTGACGCCCCAAAATATTTTCCAGCATACCAAATTGATCCAATTGATACCAATCCACTAAGTGCCCCGGCAAGATAGGGATTCCATCCTTTGTCTACTTTCATACTTTTCTCCCCCTTCAGCTCAATAAAGCAGTGACTAATTATTATAAGCGCAGGCTAGCTGGCACCACTTTCTGTGCCTATCTACCGTTTTTACGTTTGGAATTAAAAAAGCGCTTTAAGTTATCTGGAACTGCCTTCGTCTCTACTACAGCCGTTGACACTCCTTGCCCACCGTATACATGGCGAAGAATAGAATCTACCAGCATTGCCGATGGTGGTGTGGTATACTCTTTTCCCTGCCATAACCACACTCGACAATCAATATCTTCACCAGCAATTTCACCACAACAGCCGCATAGGCTTTCTTTAAAATCAAGCTCAATATCTCGTCCGTTAATTCGGATAGTCGGCGAACTTACAAACCCGAGTCGCGTGGCTTGCTCCTCTGTCGAAACTAAAGTCTTAAAGACTTCAAACTTATAACCGGCACTTGTTAAAATACCTGAAACTTGCCTGATGGCTTCATCTAGGCTTGCTTCAGTACCAATGCAGCGATCACAGGTTACTAAATCAATATACATAAATTCAATAAAAATCTTTTTTTTGTCAGATACAGCCTGGACTTGTCCGCAACACCCAATCTCACAAGTTGCCTCCCCTGAACAACAATTCTTTTGCTTGTTACTCTTCAATATGACCCGCTCCTTTATAACCAATTTTCTCTTGTTCATGTATGTGTATATTCAATTGACTCCGCAACTCTTCCCATTATTCGACAGGACGGAATACCCTATTATACTAGGATATTCCTCTGCCCTATCTATGGTGAAATGCCAACGCCTTTTTAGGACATTTTTCGACACATCGGCTGCATTTCAGACAATCACTGTGAGTAAATCCAACTGTGCTTCCCTTTTCAGTATACGGGGATAATTGCAGTGGACATACCGTTGTACAAACCTTACAATTTACACAGGAATTGTCGACCACGAGCGGCATCGGCTTGGGTTTGGCGCTAAACCAGCTAGCTAAAGTACCCATGGGGCAGAAAGAGCACCAGGTCCGCTGATGATACAGTATGCCCAGCACAATACCAACAATTGTGGTAATCAGGATAATCTGAACAAAGACAGCTCCCATTGCCGCTAAGTCTCCCCATGCACCATACATCTGTACACCAAAAACACCCATAATAAAGATAACCATAAATATACGCAATCCGGTACTCCGAAAAAAAGCCGGTATTGGTTTCTTGAGTGATATTTTGGCCATTACATTATCGTAAAAACTACCGCGTGGACAAAAATTCCCACACCAATAGCGGCCTTTATAAGGAGAAATTATGACTGGTGCAAGCATGCATATGATGGCAAACAATCCAACCACCGGATAAATAATGCCAACGACTAAGAAAACTAGTAAAATCCAGAATAGAATTTTTTGAACATTGCTTTTCATACTATCCCTTTCTAACTCTTGTTTATAATCTATTAACTTCCCACTCTTACCTTTTCAACATGGCAATCATCGTTTTGGTTAATTTATCAATTCGCTGCCGTGCATTGGTATCTTCAAGACTAACTTCATCCAAACACGCTTCAGTATAACCTTCAAGGATATGTGCACTTAGCTTGTTAACCGCTCCCATTACTGCACTCAACTGAAAAAGAACATCCTCACATTTTTTATCGTCTTCAACCATCTTTTCAATCCCCGCGATATGACCTTTGATGGTTCCCAATCGTTGAAGCACACTTTTTTTCATCTGATTATTTGTCATACCTCATACTCCTCATTCCTCATGTTCGATTAAATATTTTGCTGCTAACCACAAGTCACCCAGCATAATCCTCTTTTTCTGAGTATTTTTCGACGTACTACCACCCCCGGGCAGGGGGCATGGATTATATAATTAAAATATATGTTATTATCATTATAAAATCAACCCCTTTATTCATCTCCCCGTAATATTCTCAATATTACGCAAGTCACATCCTTAAAAATTATTTTTTTCCTTGACATTCCTCTCGTAGAATTATATATTAGTTATGAGCTATAGTTCATAACTAATATATAATTCTACGGTTTCAACCCGATCAAAAGCGTTAAGTTGAACAGTTGCCGCCATTCACTTGAAAATAGCGCCTAACATCCTTACCTATAAGCAATTCAATATTCTCACATGAAAACAAAGGAGATATGTTGGCAATTTTACTTTAATATTATATGTCTATTATGAAGTATATTTCATAATATGAAAGGAGCACTATGGTTCGTCCATCTAAAGAACGTCGAGTTGAACAACTACCACCAGTTACCCACTACAAACCCGCAGGAATACCCTTGCGTGGCCTTGAGGAAATCACCTTAACAATTGAAGAAATGGAAGCGATTCGCTTATCTGATATTGAACAACTGGACCAAGCGGCGGCCGCTGAACGCATGGAAATATCCCGCCCGACCTTTCACCGAATTGTTAATGCTGCTCATCAAAAAATAGCTTCGGCTTTATGGCAAGGACGCGCCCTCCGAGTAGAGGGCGGCAATTTTCGCATTGCTTCACACCATTGTCAAACCAGTCTGCGTCATTTTACTTGTCAAACTTGCAGTCACAAATGGACCTTACCTCATGGTACCGGACAGCGTGGTCACGATTTAGCATGTCCCACTTGTCAAGCTTCGACTGTGGTTCGCGACGAAGAATAATTTTTTTACCTTAGTTATGAAATATAGTTCATCTTACAAAGGAGGTGATTTCTATGCCAAGAGGAGATGGAACAGGCCCTATGGGTAATGGACCATTAAGCCGCGGGCGCGGTGGTTGCCAGCGAATGAATGGATATATTCGCAACACGCAAGACGGCTTTGGCCTTACTAATGGTGCTCCCGCCGCACCTGAATCTTTGGAATCCCAAGCAGAACGCCTAGAAGCACAAGCCGCTACCCTCCGTAATCTAGCCAAACAAAACCGTAAATAAAACTAGTTGTAGCAACTGGCTCTTTGCTATTGGATAGCTACAACGGCCTATACCCATTGATTAACCATACATATAATAATAGCGAAGAGCCACCTTTCATTCATCTACGCAAAAGGAGGAACCCTATGCTGATCAGCATTGCCAGCGGCAAGGGCGGCACCGGGAAAACAACCTTAGCCCTATTACTTGCCGCCACGCATTCAAATATTACACTAGTCGACTGCGACGTCGAAGAACCAAACTGTCATTTATTTCTACAACCCAAATGGCAGGAGCCACTTTGCGACGTTACCGTTACCATCCCGCACATTAATTCAACATTGTGCACTGCATGCAGTGCCTGCTCCACTGTATGTCAGTTTAATGCCATAGCCGTTTCAAGCAAAACTGCTTTGGTATTTGACGAATTATGTCACAGTTGCGGCGGCTGCATACTCGCCTGCCAGCAACAAGCCATAAGCGAAAAACAAAAAACTATCGGTACCCTTGCGACCGGAATATCTCCGACACATCCTGGTATTAGCCTAGTAAAGGGCACCCTAAATGTCGGCACGCCCAGCGGAGTCCCGCTCATCCGAAGGATGAGACAAGAAACCGCCAAGTTGACCGGTGATATCTTGCTAGATTGTCCGCCAGGTACATCCTGCTCAATGGTAACAGCTGTCAGAAATAGTGACTTTTGCATACTCGTAACTGAACCGACTCCGTTTGGACGACATGACTTAGAACTTGCTATGAATATCACTCGTCTGCTGCAAATTCCTACAGGCGTTGTAATAAATAAAAGCGATGAAAGTACCGGCGATACAAATATTGAACTTTTCTGCAAGAGCCGCCAAATTCCAGTACTAGCGAAAATTCCGCACAGTCTTTCCTTTGCCAAGGAATATGCAGCCGGTCACATTCCTAATCAGTTTCAATCGATCGCTACGACAATTTGGAATCAGCTTTGTCCGAAAGGAGCTCAATAAAATGAAAGAGCTCGTCATCGTCAGTGGCAAAGGCGGCACCGGAAAAACCAGTATCAGCGCCGCGCTCTCCTTTCTGGCTCCACAAAAGGTAATGGTAGACTGTGATGTAGATGCCGCGAATTTCCATTTGATTAGCGGTGCTATTATCCGCGAAAGTCATGAATTTAAAGCTGGCTTTGAACCACAGATAATGAAAGAATCCTGTACCCAATGTGGCCAATGTACTAACCTATGCCGATTTAGCGCAATTACCGACGGAGTAATTACTTCACCGCTAAACTGCGAAGGATGCGGTGTATGCGCCTTTGCCTGCCCAGAACATGCTATCACAATGCTCGAAAAGCAAGCAGGATATTGGTATGTCTCCGACACTCGCCTTGGCAGCTTGGTTCACGCAGAACTTGGCTTGTCGATAGAAAACTCCGGTAAACTGGTTAGCAAAACCCGGCAAGAAGCCAAAAAAATCGCCGCAGCAAACCATCTGCCGCTTATAATCACAGATGGCCCACCCGGCATAGGCTGCCCAGCCATTGCGGCTTTATCAGGCGCGAATTTAGCACTTGCTGTTGTCGAGCCTTCTGTCTCCAGTATGCATGATTTAGAGCGCCTAGTCGATTTAGTATCCCATTTTAGTTTGCCGCTTGTTGTCTGTATTAACAAAAGTACGCTGCATCCCCAAAACACCCAATCGTTAATTGCTTGGTGTGAGCATAACAACATCTTCATTGCCGGACAGCTGCCTTATAGCGATGTATTCCGCGATGCCGTCCAATCTGGCAAAACTGTTCTTGAAATGTCGGATAATTCCGAAGTCAAAAACGCGCTAATAGAATTATGGCATAATCTCGCGATCTGCTTAAACATTCCAATTACAGCAAATTCCTAAACAATACTTAACAAGGGGTTGTTATCATGCTAACAAGTTATCTTTTAAAAGACGTATGTTGGAAAGAAATGTGGAAAAACCAACGCTCAACTAATGCTAACACTGGAGATATGTAAAAAATGATATTAAACACAACCGCCGAAACCATGACTGCGTCAGAAAAGGAGCTAATACAAAGCCAAAAGCTTCAGAAACTGGTCGAACGCTGTTATAAAAAAATCTATTTCTATCAACAACGTATCGATGCCTTGAATATAAATTACACTTCTATTACACATATTCATGACATCAGTAAACTGCCGTTTACTACGGCTAACGATTTAGCTATTAATTACCCCTTTGGCCTATTAACAATGCCAATAAACGGAGTAGCCCGTTTTGAGCAAACAACCGACTTCCATAAAGTCATTGGATTTACTATACAGGATCTTGCCTGGCAAAAAGAAATGATTGCCCGTACACTATTCGCTTGCCATATCAATGCGGCTTCTATATTACTAGAACTGCCTGAACCTTTCCCTTCGAGCGGCGCCCGGTCATTACAGCAAACAGCAGAAAACCTTGGTATTGCCGTAATTGTTAGTCACGAGAGCGATGACCAAAGCTGCCTAAAGAAAATTCTTGATTTTGGAGTCACGACACTATTCGCCACTCCGAATAAACTACTCGCCTTCGCTGATTTCTTACAGAAACAAAACATTGCGAAACATGATATACCGCTAATAAACATAATTTGTGAAGCACACCATTGTCCTGCTAATCTTCGGGACACGCTTATGGATAAATTTCAGGTTCCCGTTTATACCTTGTACGGTCACCCCGATATCATGTGCCTTGGCATCGCCGGTGAATGTTATCAACAAAAAGGTTTACATATCCAAGACGATCACTTTTATCCTGAGATTATCAACCCGCATGACGGTAAAATACTTGACGATGGTCAGCCTGGTGAGCTGGTTCTGACCACGCTTTCCCGTGAAGCAACGCCATTACTTCGCTACCGAACCGATGAGACGGCCATATTAACGCACGAGCACTGCCCCTGCGGCCGAACCTCTGCCAGACTCACCCTCGTGCCCTAACACACAATATCTATTAGAAAACAGGAATAAGTCTGACCGAAGGAGTTGATATGATGCAATGTGCATTATGCAAACAAAAAAATTGCTATACTGGCCAAAATTGTCCTGGCCTGCAGCCTACTGAAATTCAAGAATCATATGATCTAACCGACAGGCAGCTGATGACAGCAGCAGCTAAAATTGAAGGCCGCTATTATATGCAATTGTCGCGCCTAGAAGAAAGCGTTAAATTTGCCCAAGAGATGGAATGCACCACGGTTGGTGTCGCTTTTTGTATTGGCTTAGCAAACGAAGCCAAGTATATTGTTCAATATTTCCAAAAGTTTTTCACCGTACATTCAGTTTGCTGTAAAATCTGCGGATTAGATAAGCACAAGCTTAATCTGGAACAAATCAAAGAAGATCGTTATGAAGCCATGTGTAACCCTGCCATTCAAGCCAAACTGTTAAATGATGCCAAGACAGAGTTGAACTTTGCCGTCGGCCTCTGCGTAGGACATGATATGATTTTTAACCGTCATTGTGACGCACCAGTATCCACACTGGTAGCCAAAGATCGTTTGCTAAGTCACAATCCTTTGGGAGCCATTTACGCTGGTTATTGGCGCAATAAGCGCCTTGGTTTAATAGACTAATAAACGAAAGCGAGGAAACAAATCATGAAAATTGCCATTACAGCTCACGGCGAGGGTGGCCAAGCAGCAGTCGATTCTCGGTTTGGCCGGACCGACTATTTTGTCCTTTACGACCAAGAAACCGACACCTGGGACTCTCTACCAAACACACAAAACCTCGAAGCTGCTCATGGAGCTGGCATCCAAGCAGGTCAGTCTCTGGCAAAAACCGGAGCTAAAGTACTCATTACCGGACACGTCGGACCTAAAGCCTTTAAAGTACTACAGGCCGCAGAAATCGCTATGTATTCCTTCGGCGATATAAACAGCACAGCAGAAGATGTTCTTTCAGCCTTTCTAGCTGGCAAACTATCTGCTATCGATAATCCGGGGGCAATGGGATACGGTAAATAATATCTACTAAAACAATCTAAGGAGATGGATTTAAAAATGTCCTGTAATACTACTACTGATCAAGAGTATGATTTGCAAACTGTAAAAATCAATCAGCTTTTACAACAAGTTAATCACAAAATTGTCGTCATGAGCGGCAAAGGCGGTGTCGGCAAAAGCACCATCGCCACAAACTTAGCCGTATTTCTAAGTAACCAAGGCTATAAAGTAGGCCTACTGGATGTCGATGTCCACGGCCCAAGCGTCACTGGTCTTTTAGGAGTTACCGGCCTTAAGTTGAATATCATTGATAACCAAATCCAGCCCTATCCATATAGCGATAATTTAAAAGCAGTCTCGATTCAAGGCTTATTAAATCAGCCTGACGATCCGATTATCTGTCGCGGACCCATAAAAATCAGTCTTATCCGTCAATTTTTGTCTGATGTAAATTGGGGCCAACTAGATTTTCTAATCATCGACAGTCCTCCCGGAACCGGTGACGAACCACTGACTGTAGCCCAAACTGTTACTGGCTGTCAGGCAGTAATTGTAACAACGCCGCAAGAAATCGCCCTGGCTGACGTACGTAAATCTATTCACTTTTGCCAAAAAGTGGATATGCCAATTATCGGTATTATCGAAAACATGAGCAGTTTTATTTGTCCATCATGCGGCGAACAGCATGATATTTTCAAAAGCGGTGGTGGCAAGAAAATGGCTTCTGACTGGAATATTCCTTTTCTCGGTCAGCTGCCCATTGATCAAGGTATAGTCAGTGCTGGCGATGACGGCAAACCAATAAACAGCCTTACGAGTCATACCAAAGACAAAATGCAAGGAATTGTTGATCAACTGATTCATCAGCTTACTATTAAAGAAAAAGGTGTTGAAAAAACTATGAAGATCGCTATCCCCTTAGCCAAAGGTAAACTTTCAACCCATTTTGGACACTGCGAGCAGTTTGCCTTCATAACAGTAGAAAATGGCAACATCACCAAGCAAGAAACCTTGACTCCACCGCCTCATGCACCTGGCGTCATTCCAAAGTGGGTTGCCGACCAAGGCTGCACCGATATTTTAGTCGGTGGCATGGGAGAAGCAGCTCAGACCATTTTACAGCAACGTGGTGTAAAAGTACTATGTGGCAGCCCATCAGACACTCCTGCTAACCTGGTTTCTCTTTATTTGAGCGGCAAACTCGTCAACACTGACAACGCCTGTGACCATGATCATGAAGGACATAGTTGCAGCCATTAAAAAAAGATGGACAGCACTTGTGTGGCGCTGTCCATCTTTTCTGTTACTTAAGCATTCCTTTAATTTCTTCTTTGCTAG
>JAQWAQ010000008.1 GCA_028707635.1 Negativicutes bacterium | reverse complement strand
GCGAGTAGGTGTGGTTAGAGCGATGGCCGCTGATCCGGCCATAATCCTGATGGATGAGCCGTTTAGCGCCCTTGACCCAATTAGTCGGGAACAATTACAGGATGAGTTAGTACGGTTACAGGACACTATTCAAAAGACAATTGTTTTTGTGACTCACGATATCGATGAAGCAATCAAGATTGCCAATCGTATTTGTATTATGAACAAAGGGCAGATTGTTCAACTGGATACTCCGGAAAGAATTTTAAGGCACCCGGCTAATGATTTTGTCCGGAGTTTCATTGGTGAGAACCGGCTAAATTCCATCGGAGAAATGCCGACTATTGCGGAAATCATGGTACGACCAATTGTTACGCGCCCCAACCGCGGTTTGGCAGAGGCAATCATGCTAATGCGACGTCAGAAAGTCGATACGTTGCTGGTGGTGGACAAGGACGATCGTATGCTCGGCCGCGCAACCGTCTGGGATGTTCAAAATCATTACTCCGAAGAAAACATTACTCTTAAGGATATTACCAGGTCTGATGTTATCGCCGTAGGAGTTAATCAAAATATGAGTGATGCTATTGCGTTAATTAGGGAACATAGAATTTCGGCCTTACCTGTCATTAATGACGACAATAAATTAGTGGGAGTCATCACCCGAGCAAGCTTGGTTGATGTTATGGCTGATCAATTGGGTGATACTATACTATAGCAATAGAGTGGGGGGATTCTACTTTGGAGTTTAATTTATTGGAACTATTCCAGGCTCGTTGGGATGATATTACACTGGCAACTATCCAGCATATTGAGCTTACTTTCATCTCACTGTTTTTGGCCAATCTTATTGCGATCCCTTTGGGTGTATTATTGACCAGATATCAGAATATGGCCGAGTTTGTAATTGGTATTGCGGCGATGTTTCAAACCATACCAAGTCTAGCGCTATTAGGCTTTATGATTCCGTTATTAGGAATTGGGCCGGTTCCTGCCATAGTGGCGTTGACTGTTTACGGCTTATTGCCTATTTTACGTAATACATATACAGGGATCATCGGGGTTGATCGCGCTTCTGTTGAGGCGGGAACAGGGATGGGTATGACGCAGTGGCAGGTATTATTTATGGTACAGTTACCATTGTCCTTGCCAATTATTATGGCTGGCGTCCGTACAGCAACCGTTTTGCTGATTGGTGTAGCAACTTTAGCGGCTCTGATTGGCGCGGGTGGACTCGGGGATCTGATTTTTCGTGGTATTTCAATGGCTAATCAACAGTTGATTTTAGCAGGCGCTATTCCTGCGGCATTGTTAGCGTTAGTCTTTGATTATGGTCTTAAGTGGGTAGAAAAAATGGCAACCCCTAAAGGGATAAGAGCAAAAGGAGGGCAAGAATCATAGTGAAAAAACTTTCTTGGCTATTGCTTATTTGTTTTTTTGCGGCCATAGTAGCTGGGTGTACCTTGTTTGGTGGAGAAAAACACCAGATTATTATCGGTGGGAAAAACTTTACCGAGCAGGATATTTTGGTCTATTTGATGCAGTATGTTATTGAAGATAAAACGAACCTGAAAGTCGGAACAAAACCATTTTTAGGTGGAACAAGTGTAGTTGCACAGGCAATCGAGCGTGGTGACATTCATATCTATGCCGAATATACCGGGACAGCATTGATAAATATATTGGGCGAGCCTATGACGACTGATCCGGATGTCGCTTATGAGAAGGTTAAAAAAATATACCAGGATCAGAAGCAACTGGTGTGGCTTAAACCATTTGGTTTTAATAATACTTATACTCTTAGTATGCAGGAAGATCGGGCAGCCGAGTTGGGAATTCAAACCTTTAGTGATTTAGCAAAAAAGGCACCTAGCCTGACTTTAGGCTGTACGCAGGAGTTTTTAGAACGTCCAGATGGATATAAGGGTTTACAAAAAGCTTATAATATGGATTTTAAAAGTATCAATGGTATGGATCCAGGGTTAACCTATGCAGCAGTTCGCGATGGTAAAGTGGATGTAATAGATGCCTTTGCAACCGATGGCAGAATAACAGCGTTTAATTTGCAAGTGCTTAAAGATGATAAAAAATTCTTTCCGCCTTATTATGCTGCGCCAGTAGTTAGAGCAGATACTTTAACAAAGTATCCCGAAATAGCTGACGCCCTTAACTCATTGGCGGGTAAACTAAATGATAAGGAAATGGCCACTCTGAATGCTCAAGTGGATTTAGATAAAAAGGATCCGAAGGAAGTTGCTCGTGCATGGTTAAAAACACAAGGTTTGATAAAGTGACTAAATGGAAACAGGATATATTGGTTATTTGATTGTGTTTTTTGCTAGAGTCGCCGACGTGAGTCTGACTACTGTGCGGACACTGATGGTAATGCGCGGCAAAAAATTTGCTGCTGCTACGATTGGCTTTTTTGAAGTATTAATATATATACTCGCCCTCAAATATATTTTTAATACTTTAGACGATGTTACAAGTCTTATCTTTTACGCGCTTGGTTTTTCTACTGGTAACATTGTCGGACTCTGGCTAGAAGAAAAAATGGCAATTGGCCATCTAACAATGCGGGTAATTACGCGACGAGGAGCAGCTGATTTTGCCGAATATCTTCGTCAGGAGGGCTTTGGTGTTACGTTGTTTCCCTGTCAGGGACGCGAGGGGTGTTATGACCTACTAGAGATTGCGTTTGAAAGAAAACGCCTGAAAAAACTCGAAGCAATAGTTCGTGAATGGGATAGAGATGCTTTCGTTACGGTCTCTGATACTCGCAACATCCGAGGCGGGCATTTTTATAAAATGAAAAGTAAATAGTTCGTGACTTTCAGGCTTATCGTATGGCAGCGGTAAGTCTGTTTTTACGTTAATCTGTAACGAAGACCATGTCCTTCTGCATAGGCTAAAGTGTCATAAGATTGTGCGAAAGGCTGGGATTACTGTGAACAAAATATTTGATCTGCAGACATTTAGAGGGAAACTTCATCTTTGGGGGCTCGTCCTTGTGCTCTTGCCGAGTGTTCTTATCACGGCCCTCTTCGTCGGTCACAGTCTGCTAAATACAACCAAGGGCATATCTATATCCGCAATTATCGTCATCTTTGTGATCGTTGTGCTGGGTTCGCTTCCTGTAACATTGATGCTTTCCAGAAAGGTTGAGTCTTCGGTTATAGGGCTGAACGCAAGCTTGCAGTCACTACAGCAAGGCGATTACTACCACAAAGTGGATAAACGCATCATTGATAAGGCACCGGAAGAATTGCGAGAATTATGCCTTTCGTTTAATAGCATGATTGACACCGTGAAAGTCAAAACCGATGAATTGTATCAGGTGAACAGCGATTTGATCAGTGCGCGTGACGCCGCTCTGGCAGCCTCGGTTGCCAAGTCACAGTTTTTGGCCATTATGAGTCATGAAATTCGTACACCGATGAATGCAATTATCGGCATGGCTGAACTTTTGTGGGATACTGATTTAACGCCAGAGCAGGAGCAGTATGTACGAGTGTTTCGTTCGGCAGGAGAAAACCTTCTTTGCATCATCAACGATATATTAGATTTATCCAAAATTGAAACAGGGTATCTGGAGTTAGAACACGCAGCTTTCGACTTAGAGGAGCTTATAGAAAAAGCCTGTGAAATCTTTGCAGTGCGCGCTCATGAAAAAGGGATTGAGCTGGCCTGTCGGATCGAGTCAACTGTGCCTTTGTATCTGCTTGGTGATGCTGGTCGTTTGCGGCAGATATTATCGAATCTCTTGGGCAATGCTGTAAAATTCACTGAAACGGGAGAGGTTGTTCTCGAAGTAAGTTGTAGCCCGATGGCGGCTGATCGGCAAGAGATTGTTTTTACTGTCCGGGATACAGGTATTGGTATTCCTGTCGATAAATTAAACGAAATCTTTGATCCATTTACACAAGTTGATGCCTCGGTTACCCGTAAATATGGTGGAACAGGTCTCGGTTTGGCCATTACTAAGCGAATTGTTCAAGTTATGGGGGGAAAGATCACAGTAGATAGCTTAGTTGGCCAAGGGAGTGTTTTCCGTGCAATCATTCCGTTCGCTATTCAAACAGATAAGCCAACTTCTCTGCGAACACAAGTCAGGGATGTGAAGGGTCTAAGAGTGCTTATTATTGATGATAATGAAACCAATCGGATGATTTTACGGGAAACTCTGCTTACCTGGGGGGCACATCCGCTGGAAGCAGCCGGCGGGTTTGCTGGGTTGGCTGAAATGAATAGAGCCAATCAGGAAAGTAATCCTATCAAGCTTGTATTGCTTGATGCCTGTATGCCCGAGATGGATGGCTTCGAGGTAGCCGAGAGGATTAAAAATGATCCCAGTTATGCTGGTGTAACTATTATGATGATTACGTCGACGACTTGTCGCGGCGACATGGCAAAATGTACACAATTGGGCATCAACGGCTATCTGATTAAGCCTGTAAAACGCGCAGAATTATTGCAAATGATTCTTTCTGCTCTAGACAAAAAGCCAAGAACCCTGATGACAGGGCTAAAAGAACTATCGTCAATTGAAATGGAAGATGTGAAGCAACTGCGTATTTTACTTGTTGATGATTCGACTGATAACCGGATGCTCATTCAAGCATTTCTAAAAAAACTGCCTTATATTGTTCAGACAGCCGGAAATGGTCAAGAGGCGGTAAATAAGTTCAGGACTGGTGATTATGACCTTATCCTGATGGATATGCAAATGCCGGTGATGGATGGCTATACCGCTGTAAAACAGATTCGCCGGTTGGAAAAAGAAGAAGATAGGAAACATATACCAATTATTGCGCTAACCGCCTACGCGTTAAGTAGTGATGTTGCAAAATGCTTGGACGCTGGCTGTGACAGCCATATCGCGAAACCGGTGAAGAAGGAAACTTTACGTAACTCCATCATAGAATATACAAAAAAGTAGATTAGATATGGAGGCTGGCGTATGACGGTATATAGGATTCAAATTGACCAAGAATTAGCCGACCTTATCCCGGGGTTTATGGAAAATCGGAATAGTGATATTATCCAACTGACTGCAGCTTTGCAGCAGGAGGATTATGCGAAGATCATGGTTGTTGGTCATACCCTAAAGGGGATAGGCGGCGGTTACGGTTTCCCGGTGATAACCGATTTAGGCGCAGCGATTGAGCAGGCTGCTAAAGACCAAGATATTGATAAGGCATATGAGTTAGTCGCAGAACTAAAGGCCTATCTGCAGAGTGTTGAAATCGTGTACGAATAAAGTGGAAAGGGGGCGGGGATATGTCAATTCTGGTTGTTGATGATTCATTTGACAGCCGGTTATTGGTTAGGGCTTTATTAAAGGATCAAGGGTATTCAGACATCATTCTCGCCGAGTCAGCGGCTGTTGCTCTGGAGATTTTAAGAAGCCAGCCAACAGATGGCCACAGTAAAGTTGATCTAATTCTTATGGATCTTGTCATGCCGGAGCTGGATGGTATTGAGGCATGCCGGATGTTTAAACAAGATGAGGCATTGCAGGATATTCCTATTATTATGGTTACTGCGAGTAGTGAGGTTGAAAACCTTGAACGGGCATTTGCCGCCGGAGCCATGGACTTTATTACTAAGCCATTAAAAAGGGTAGAATTGTTGGCGCGTGTCCGGTCGGTTCTTAAGCTGAAATCTGAGATGGATCAGCGCAAATCCCGTGAGGAAGAATTGCGGAGCTTGACTTCGCTTGATGGGCTGACTGGCATAGCCAATCGACGTTGTTTTGATGAGTTTTTAGAGGACGCTTGGCATCAGGCGCTTGGAAATCATCAGCCGCTGGCGCTCATAATGCTGGACATTGATTTCTTTAAGATGTATAACGACGCATATGGACATCAAGCTGGTGATGAGTGTCTGAGAAAAGTTGCCAAGACGATTCAATCGATAGTTAACTGTCCATTTGAGTTAGCGGCACGCTATGGTGGAGAGGAGTTTAGTGTTATTTTAGCAAGCTCTGATGCTCAATATGCTGCTCAAGTAGGAGAAAAAGCCCGCATTGCGGTTGTAGGTCTGAATGTACCACATTGTCGTTCACCAATTTTGCCTGTCGTCACAGTCAGTGTTGGCGTGGCGAGTATTGTACCTTCGCTGCAATCGACGGCGCAAGAGCTTATAAAAGCCGCTGACGATGCATTATATTACGCAAAACAAAACGGAAGAAACCAGATTCGAATCGCTAGCGAAGTGAAAGGATAATATGAAAAGGGAGCTGCATTTTGTGCAGTTCCCTTTAATTTGCCATATCGGTTTAATTAGAATTTCGGTTTTAGCTCGGCTAGGCTTCAGGAGGAGTTAAAACTTCATCTGAAGCAAGTCTCATTCTATCCGGAAACTGATTTATAAGGCCATCCGCAAAAGTATCAGCCATCATTAGAGCCTGGCGCTCAATTTGATCAAATATCGAAATGCTTTTAGCATAATTTTCATTAAGCATTTCGACTGCTTCTGATTTAGTGAGCGACAGGTGCGTATGCCACATCTTACGCATTTCTGCAGCAGGCCAATAGGGATTGATTTCGTTTAAAAACTCTGCAATCTCGTCAGCATTTTGATACCAGCGTTTTTCTGCAACTTTTGCTGCTCTGGTGTCCCCTTCTTTAGTTGCTTTTACAAGTGCTGCCGCTAAGGTGAGGTGGTCAGTGATCAAGCGCCCAAATTCGGCGGCAATTCTACGGCCGTAGAAAGGTCTGAATAAGTTTTCTTGATCTTTCGCATTTCTGAGTAGGCGCTTAGTAGTAGCATCTGCATCAGGTAAATTAAAAACAATGCTTATGATGGTCATTCTAGTCCAATACACATGCTGCTCCCAAAGTAGGCGTATACAGTCTCTTAGATTTGCCGCGACGGGAGTAAGTACACTATTATTGTTAATCCCAAACTCGTCATCATCCCATTCGCAGGGATCGCATTGTTCCCCAAAAGGTTTTCTTGGCATTTTCAATTCTCCCTTCGTACCTCGTTGCTACATAATATGCAAGTAAGGGGGAGTTTGGGAGTCGATTATCTAGAAATAGCCTAGCTTTTTTGCTTATTATAGCCTTTTTCTTTGTAAGGCTGAAGGTTCTCTAGCCACTTGTCCTTCAGTGCGGCAACAGCCTTACGCCAATCCTCTTTTGCAAATTTCTCTGGTTTGATTGTTTCAAGTATTTCGAAAACAAAGGCATCAGCACCGTAAGAATTCCAATCTTCCTGTAAGTCTCTATTGCGATGGGATTGGAGATTCAGTTGAAAGCGTTGTCCGTTGAAGCTGCCCGGGATATTCATGCTGCTGTCAATAAAAAATTTACCATTCGCTGTATTTTTAATTTTGAAAACTCCCATCGGGCGTGGTGTTTCTTTGTATTCTAATTTAAGTTGTTTTTTTCTATCCATAATATTACCTCAATTCTTTCTAAATGGTTTGACTAATTTTTAGCCCAGTAAGCGCTGCCATCTCGAGTTCGATCCATAAAACCATATTCAATGAGAAGGCGGCGCAGAAGTACATAGTCTTCGTAAAATGGCTTTAAGATAGAATTTACTTCTTTTTCTGAATAGCTTTTATTCGGCTCGAAACTTTTTGCTAGATGCCGTAGAATGGCAACTCGCTTTTTTTCTTTAAGGGGAAATAATTCGAGCGGGCCATTTAAGCCCTGTTTAAAGTAGGCTGATAAGATTTTGGCATTTTCTTCTTCCGTTATCGCGAAGCGGTCATCGACATGTTTCGTGTTGCGAGGGATATCAATGAATGCTTGCTTTTTCGGCGTTCGCTCAGCAAGCAGTTCCATAATAGCCAAGAATACTTTTGCTTGTTTCTGCTTTTCCTTAAGGGAAAACCGATGGTTTCTAATGGTCGACGTGCTGCCGGTATTGGTTGCTTTTGCGATATCATTGTCGCTGTGACCATCATAGAATAGTTCTAGAATTGTTTTTTGATGATCTGTTAAACCAGTCAACTTTTTGTCTAGGTTAAGGAGAAATTGAAAGGTAGAGTCATGTTGTGCTTCAATATGAATCTCAATGGATTTTTTTGCTTCATAGAGTTGATTGTTGTGGGGATAGATTACTCCATTGGTAAAACTCTCACCGCAGATAAGACAGATGAACTTGTCGTTATCATGATAAATATAACCCTTTTTTATTTCCTGCAATGAAGCCTGCCAAAATAATTCGGATAAATTGTTCATATATAAACACCTCGGTATATTATCTATAGATTCTGTAGATAGTATAACTAATAATCTATTTTTAATCAAGGATTTTTCGAAAATTGTTTATCTATATGCTAGACGATTGATAAAGTGATACTAGATTCAGATAACTCCATCTGAATCTAGATAGGTTATCGTTTGTCCCTGGATATTCTTGCGGCGTTACTTTTTAGAGAATTTGACGTTAAATAAAGTGAGACTTAATTCAGATGGAGTTTTAAACCCACCTGAATCCTAGTCGAACCGTATCCAGGGACTTAGCCGCTCGCCTGTGCCCTTTAGGGTATCACTCCCTCTTGTAGAAGGAGAAGAGCGGCTTGGTCATCGGATAAAGTGTTGAAAAATTTCAATATGGAGGCTTACAGTGAGTAATTATATTATAAGATCCGGCTTGAGACGAGCATTTGGCGACAGCGTAAACCGATGGCTGCAATGCAGTAGACAAGCTATACTTTCCTATCGTACAAAAAAAATAGCAAGTAGTATTCTTGCTATTGCTATGGTTTTTACCATAGGCGGTTGTACTAATCAAGCGCCCAATCCTTCGAATGAACCCATTCAGCAGCAGACTGACGTTCACAACAATGAGCAGGCTATTATGGATAACTATAATACGCTTTTGCAAAAAGGTGATGTTTCGATTCCGGAAATCATCAATTTCATTGATGTCAACCTTTCAGCTGTTTCCCAATTGAATGGATCAACTATGATTATTGGACTCGAGAAAGTCCAATATGACAGGCTGCCTAAAATGCAAGATAAGTTTAGCGACGAAGCAGTGCAGAAAATCGTGGCAAAGGGCTACCAAAATGGGGTGGACTATGTTAATAGTATCCAAAATAAACAAGTAAAAGACTTGTTGCTTGAGACCAAGAATAGCGGTTATAAAATTGAAACAGCCGAAGGAATGTTTTTCCCGGTGATCGATTATTCGTTTTATAAAAAATACCATGCAAATATGACTGGGGATATTGCCGCCTTTTTTGATATTATGGCGGTAGAATCAGATAAAACTCCGATAAAGGATGCTGCGCTGATAATAAGTTGGGCTGAGATACTTAAACGGGCCCAGGCCCAAGAACAGTTTATTAAAGACTATAGCAATTCGGCTAAAGTTGAGGATATGCGGCAACAACTGAGAAGGTATGCTACTTTTGCGATGTATGGGGGGAATAATACGCCGCTCTTTAGCTATGAAACCAAGCAAATCGTTCCAGAAGCTAAGAAGGTGTATTTGGAAACTAAGTTTGATGAAACCAATGGCAGTTTTTCAAAGGCTATGCTGGGGTATCTTGAGGTGTTGAAAAAGAATAACTATCGTTTAACAAATGAAGTGCAGGAATATAGAAACAAAGTGGTAGAAGAAATCCGGTAGCCGATAATTTAAAATAAAAGGGGCTGTGTTGAAAAGTTTCAACGCAGCCCCTCTTAATGCTATTAAGAGCGAGGACAGAGTGGTTTCATTCCCATGTTGGTTACGGTCTTTAAGTCTTCTGTTGCCCCTCTACCTGTAGTCGTCAGATAGTTGCCTAGTAGCATTCCGTTAATACCTGACAGGAAACCGAGCGGAACAAGCTCGCCTAAATTATGTTCACGTCCGCCGGCGTAACGAAGAATCTTGGTTGGAAGAATCAGCCTAAATATTGCAAATGTCTGAAGTATTTCCATCGGATTTAATTTTTTTGTGTCTTCAAGTGCTGTTCCTTTTACTGCATTTAATACATTGATTGGAACTGAGTCGACATCTAAATCTTTTAGGGTAAATGCTAACTCGATGCGTTGGCGCCATGTTTCACCCATGCCGATAATTCCGCCTGAACACGCCTGGAGTCCGGCATTCTTAATTTTCTTTATTGTTTCCACTCTTTCAGAAAAAGTATGGGTGGTACAGATCTCCTCGAAAAAGCTTTCACTTGTTTCAAGATTATGATGATAACGAGTGATACCGGCCTCTTTCAAAGCGATGACGTGTTCTTCATTTAATGTTCCAAGTGAGCAGCAGCGGTTTAGGGAAGTTTCTTGCCCGATCCGCTTAATAGCTGAAGTGATTTTTTCAAAATCTGCGTCACCGTCCATACCGCAGCCGGCCGTTACAATACAAAAGCGATAGGCTCCGTCTTTCTCGGCCGATTTAGCTGCTGCCAGAATTTCATCTTCGCTCATTAATGGATAAACATTGAGTTTGACTTCGTGATGGGCTGACTGGGTACAAAACTTACAGTTCTCAGAACAGTTGCCGGAACGAGCATTAACAATTTGACAAGTGTCAACTGCATTGCCTGTGAATTTTTCGCGGATTTTGTTTGCTACACCTAACAAAATAGGAATATCCGATTCCTCTATTTGGGTAAGCGAAAGTGCTTCGTCAAAAGTGACCTGGCCTCCCTCGAGAACTTTTTTGCCGAGTGAAAAAATTAAATCATAAGATTTCATGCTAAATCCTCCAGTTATAGTATGTATTATTGATTAAGACCAGCATCGTGAACCATTTGGAAGTCGATGTCTGAATTACGGCCGCTAAATGTTAAATAATTACCGATGATAAGACCGTTAGCACCGCCTAGCATTAATGCTCCCTGCATATCCCGTAAGTTGAGTTCGCGTCCTCCAGCTGGACGAATAACTCGGTCAGGCAGGATAAAGCGAAAGATTGCAAAAATCTTGAGTATTTCTAAAGGCCGGGGCGGTTTTATGTTTTCAAGTGCTGTACCTTTTAAGGGATTCAATATGTTAATTGGAATTGACTGAACACCTAGTTCCCGAAGCGCCAAAGCCAGTTCAATCCGATCATCCCAGCTTTCTCCCATGCCGACAATGCCACCGCAGCATAATTCCAAACCGGCTTGTTTGGCCGCGAGAATTGTCTCAAGACGCTCATCATAGGGGTGACTTGTACAAATAGTAGGATAATAGCTTTTACTTGTTTCAAGATTATGGGCATACCTTCTGATGCCCGTTGCGGCAAGCCGCTGCGCCTGGCCAAGGTCAAGCGTGCCAAGGTTGGCGCAGACCTTGAGTGTTGTGGACGAAATAATCTCTTTAAATATAGCTAAAATGCTTTCAAAATCAGAGTCACCTTGCATCCCTTTACCGCTTGTCACAAGGCTGACGCGTTTTGCTCCCTGTTTTTCAATATTCTTTGCCTGCTTAAGCAATTCGTTTTTGCTAAGCAACGGGTATGTCGGTGAGTCGGCCGCATGGAATACCGATTGGGCACAAAATTTGCAGTCTTCAGAACACCGTCCTGATCGGGCGTTTATAATGCCGCACATGTCTACATGATTGCCGGCATACTTCAGGCGTATTTTATTGGCATAGGCCGATAAGAGAGGAATATCGGCATCTTCAATGCAGCTTAACCTCAACGCCTCTGGCCGGGTTATTTTATAGCCGGCTAAGACTTCTTCGCCAAGCGTGATGATTTGACGCGTCTCCATAGCAGCACCTCACGAGTTATTTTAATAGAATAGCATCGTTAACTAAAATTAAAATAAAGGTTAACAATTACATACTACTACGACTTAGAGAAGGTGTAAACAGTAAATTTTGCTCGATGAGTAAAGTCGCTTGTTTTTTGAAATTTTCAAAACTCGTTACTTTACCGTATAATTAGCGTTAGTATATAGATACAAGCATAGAAAGCTGGTGATTCGTGGTGACTAATGAACAAGCTTTAATCTCCGAGGCCCAAAATGGTGACCGCGAGGCACTTAATATACTTATCGGAAATTACTGGCAGCCCATTTACCGGCTGGTTTGTTATAAGGTTGGTAACAGTGATGATGCCCAGGAACTGACGCAAGAGACTTTTTTACGGGCATTTCGCGCTTTAGGGCGTTATAAAGATACAGGTGCATCCTTTAAGACCTATCTTGGTCGAATTGCGCTTAACCTTGTTACTGATTTTTGGCGCAAGAAAGGGCGTGCTCCGCAAATTGTCGATATTGCCGAATATCAAGAGCCGCTGCCAGATTCAGCAGAGCGCCCAGAGGACGCTGCGATAAGCACTGAACAGCAACAGGAGCTTGCGAAGCTTATCGGTTTACTGCCAGATGAACAGCGGCAAACAATTGAATTAAGGATTATAGCGGGTATTTCAGTCAAGGAAGCTGCTCATATTATGGGTAAGACCGAACCGGCACTCAAAATGCTCCAGCAGCGAGCATTAAAAAGTTTACGAAAGATGTGTATTGAGCGTGGATTTATTGAAGGGGGTGTAGAGCATGGAAAGGGATAAAGAAGAATTAAAGGCTGAGGATTTGTCAATTATGATTGACGCTTTAAATAATAAATTTAAGGTAGATAATGTTGATCAAGAAATGCAAGAATTACTTGCTGTAGCGGCTATGGTAAAAACAGCAGCAGGTCACAACAAGCCTGCACAGCAAAGAATTGACGCCCTAGCTGGTAAATTAGCGGAAGAGGCCAAGACCAAAGCGTCCAACCGCCGCTTTAAGTGGATATATTCCGGTGCGGCCGGTATGGCAGCTGCGGTGATGCTGGTTGTTGCAATGAATACAAGCTCTGTTACGCCGGTTCCGCAGATTTCTAATGGTGGCTTAGCAACGCAGGAAATTCAGCAATCAGCAGTCATGCCGAACCCCGAAACTACTCAGGAAAGGCAAAAACCAGGGGGAGAAGTAGCTGATAAATCCAGCCAAGTAGGTATAATAACCGAGAATCTTCAGCATAATCAAAACACTGTCAATTCAAGAACCGTTTCCGAACCGCACAAGCAAAACCCTGCAGTCAATTCAGGAACCGTCCCCGAAACGAATTCAGCACTAGCAAGGACCTATAAAGCCAGAGTGACTGAAAAGCCTTCAATCAGCGAGCCGGCTAAACAAATGGCTGTTTTAGCAATACCGGGCCGCAATGCCAAGGTTCTCACTGTAGATAGCGAGAACGGTATTGTTAAGCAGGTTTATGACATCGAGGGTAATAAAGAGATCACAATAACTCAACGGCGAAAAGCAAGTAGTGATACTAAAAACACCGATCCTATTTACAGTGTTGTGTCTGTTAAGGAAGATCGTGCCGTTGACGATAAGGATCAGACTGCGAATGACCAAGTCAATCAAATTACCAAAAGCACTGATATCTATGAGGTAACTGTAGAGGGCGAGCTGTCTAAGGATAAGCTTCAAGAAATTGCTGATTCATTGGCGGAAACGATAGAGTAGCTAAAATGGGGCAATCTCTCACTTTATTTCAAACCAAGCAGGTATTCATAAAATAAGAAGTTAATATTATAACAATAATGGTTCTCTTTAAGGAGTGGTATATTGAATTGGCGTCGTAATTTATGGTCATTAGGGTTTGGCGCTATGCTGTCAGCTTCAAGTTATACAATGGTAATTCCCTTTTTGCCCTTGTATCTTTTGGATATTGGCGTGAGTCCCGAGAATGTTACTATATGGTCGGGATTGGTTTTTTCAGTGAGCTTTTTCGTCGCAGCAGTTATGGCGCCCTATTGGGGGCGGCTGGCTGATAAGTCCGGCAAGCGGAAGATGGTGCTGCGGGCTGGTATCAGTCTTGCAGTTGTATATTTTATGGGGGCCTTTATCACCAATCCGTATGAATTACTTATTATTAGAGTGTTACAGGGATTTGCCAGTGGGTTTATTCCTGCAGCCCTGGCTATTGTTGCTACATCAGCACCGATAGAAAAGATGGGCTTTAGTCTAGGAATTATGCAGACTGCCATACTCATAGGCGGAATTTTGGGACCGCTGATTGGGGGCAGCCTTTCTCATCTTTTTGGTATGAGAATGTCATTTGCTGTTGCCGGGGCGGCAATATTTCTGGGGACTTTACTTGTTAAATTTTTGGTTATTGAACCAAAGACAGAAACCGCATCCAGTGAGAGCCGAATCATCGATGATTTTAAAATGGCCTTTGCCAACCGCAGACTTGTGGAAATGATGGCATTACTATTTGCTGTACAAATGGCCAGCATGGCGCTGCAGCCACTTGTCACATTGTTTATAGCTGAATTGATTGGCAGCATCGAAGAAGCTGGTTTGACAGCAGGCATTGTTATTAGCTTGGCTGGTGTTGCCGGGGCTATTTCTGCACCAATGTGGGGGAAATTTGGGCAACGGCACGGTTTTTACAAAATCTTGGTTATCGCTTTTATTGGAGCCGGTTTATTTAATGCCAGTCAGTTTTTGGCAAATAATATCTACACATTCAGCCTGCTCCAGTGTATGTTCGGTTTGTTTATTGTTGGTGTATATCCGGCCATTAATACAATTGCGGTAACCTATACTGACGAGAATTTTAAAGGACGGCTTTTCGGTCTTATGACGACAGCCAACCAACTTGGGTCAATGACAGGGCCGCTGGTTGGTGGTGTGGTTAGTTCCTGGTTAGGCATCAGAGCTGTTTTTTTGGTAACAGGCGGAGTGTTGTTGGCTTTGGGGATGGTATTGGCCATTAGAAATTCCAAAGGTGACCGTGCAATCCAAGATAATGAAAGCTGAATTGAAAATATAGGGCTAAACTTGGTTTAAGCAAGGTTTAAATTATAAGTTTTCATTGACAGGTTTCCACAACTTTGACATAATAACAACATACCGTCCGGTAGGTTTGTTGGAAGGAGACTTAAAATTGACCAAAGATAAGATAATTATTGCAGCTTTACGTTTATTTCTGCTCAATGGCTATAAAAATGTGTCGCTTGTTGATGTGGCCAGCGAAGTAGGTATTACCAAAGGTGGCATCTATCACTACTTTGACAGCAAGGAAGTTTTGTTGCACGCAGCAGTGCATCACTTATTTGAGCGGTTTGAAGCAAAATATGTGATGCTATTTGGCGGTACAAAAAATTTATTGGAAACGTTACACGCTGTTATGATTGATCGGGAAATGGAAGTCTATATTGAACAGTTGCTCGCAATCAAGCAGGGAGGTTATCGGGATAATCATGCAAGTCTTGCCCTTGAAGTTATGGACAGCTTTCCCGGTTTTCAAGAGCGGCTTGGCCACAGTCACTTGCAGTTGCTGCAGGCGATTGAGGAAAAGGTGAAAACAGCTCAGGAAAAAGGTGAAATAAAAGGCGAGCTGGATGCGTACACATTGGCGATAATCATTCTTTCTATCATGAGTGGTCAAAATGTGTTGGGAGCTGACTTTCAAACAGTGGATATCCGGCAGAAAGTGTTAGATAGTCTATGGATGCTTATTAGGGTATAAAGCAGAGCGTTATTTTGTTAGATGTATACCGACTGATGAGTATGTAAGATACTTAGTCTTATAAAGTGAGACTTGATTCAGATGGAATTAGGTCATTACTCTAATCCTCAAAGACTGACTGGTCGGTCTTTGTTTTATATCAAGACTAATGGAGTAATTTCGCGATCAGTAGATTGTTGGATAATAATTCAAGATAGGGGAGGCATTTCGAGTGAAGGGTTTCAAATTAAAGTATTGGGCTATTCCGGTTGTGCTGTTTATCGGACTGCTTATTGTTTTTAAGAGTGGTGCTTTTTCCAGCGCTAAGACACAGCAAATCGCTAATGCTGGTGTAAACGTAAGGGTCGTTGATGCCCAGTATGTAAATACAGTACCTAAGCTGATGCTGAATGGATCAATTGAAGGTCAAACATCTGCGTCGATTAGTGCCAAAATTTCGGGTCGAATTGAGCAGGTGATGGTTGTTGAAGGACAGCAGGTAAAAGCTGGTGATCCATTAGTCAAGCTAGAAAGTGTTGAATTGGCAAATTCGGTGCGTACAGCCGGGGATGCTGTTACCAAGGCTCAAGTTAACTACGACTTAGCTTTAATCGATTATAACCGTTATCAAAAACTCTATGGACAGGGAGCAGTTTCACAACAGCAGCTTGATACTGCGCAGGCCAAGCTAAGGATTGCCGAGGCAGATTTATCAAGTGCGTCATCCAGCCGGAGCAGCGCCCAACAGCAGTACGGCTATGGCGTTATTGCAGCACCGGTTGATGGACTTGTTGCCAATGTGACAGCGACGGTTGGACAGGTGGTTTCACCAGGAGCATCTCTGATGATGGTTCAGGATATTAATCAAGTTTATGCTGTTATTAACGTCGAGCAAAAGGATGTGGCTCTTGTTCAATTAGGGCAAAAGGCTGAGGTGACTGTGGATGGTTATACCGATCGAATTTTTAACGGCACAGTCGACCTCATGAATCCGGAAGCCGGCGCCGGAAATAGAATGTTCCGTACTAAAGTTAAAATTGATAATAATGATGGTGCTTTAAAAGCCGGCATGTTCGCCAAGGTGCAATTGGCAACAGGAGAAGCGGTAGAAATTTTGACAGTACCGCAGGCCGCCGTAATTCAAAAACAAGGCTTATATTATGTCTTTACGGTGGAGAATGATAAAGTTGTTCGTCATCAAGTAGAAATTGGTCAGGTTGCTGGTGAAGTCATCCAGATAAAAGCAGGCATTGAGGCTGGGGCTAAGGTCGCTGTCACCAATATAAGTCAGCTTAAAGACGGTGAAACTGTCAGAATAGTAGAGTAGGGGAGATTGTCATGAAACTAACCGAGATTAGCTTAAAGCGGCCAGTATTTGCGACAGTGATAATTCTGGCTCTCGTCGTTTTAGGCTTATTCAGCTACATGACCTTGAATGTGGACGAATATCCGGACGTCGAGTTTCCGGTTGTTGCTGTGTCAGTTGCTTATCCGGGTGCATCGCCGGAACAGGTTGAGTCGAACGTAACTGAAAAAGTTGAAGAAACAGTCAGTGTTGTTCCTGGGGTCGAGCATATCATGTCCACGGTAAAAGAAGGGGTTTCTACAACAATCATTCAATTTACGATGGAAACATCCGCCGCTACTGCCGCTCAAGATGTGCGTGATAAAGTTGGCAGGATACAAAGCCTGCTGCCTGAAGATGCCGAGGATCCAATTATCACCCGGTTTGATCCGTCGGAACAACCAATTGCCTCAATTGCCATTACCGGCAATATAAGTCAGCGTGAATTGAGCATTATTGCCGATGATACGATTTCTAAGCGATTGGAGGCAATTAACGGGGTTGCTGCTGTTAATGTTAATGGCGGGCTTGAACGCGAAATCAAACTAAATATGGATAGCAATAAGATGGCCGCCTATAACTTGACGATATCTGAGGTAACAAATAGCTTGCGCAGTGAAAATATCGAGACACCAGGTGGTAAGGTGACTGACGGCAAACGGGAGACTAGTTTGCGGTCGGTTGGTAAGATTAAATCGCCTGAGCAGCTTTTAAACTTGCCAATTACCCAACGTAACGGTGTTCAGCTGTTCGTTCATAATATTGCTTCGTTGGAAGATACTACTAAGGACGTTGTGTCAATAACTAAACTTAATGACAAGACGGCCATTGGTTTAGATATTATGAAACAATCAGGCAGCAATACTGTGCAGGTTGTTGATAATGTAAAAAAAGAACTAGAGACACTTAAGAAAGACCTGCCGTCTGGCGTCGAGCTGACAATGATTCGCGACAATTCTAAAACGATTAATGAATCAATAGAAGACGTAATGTTTAACCTTGTTGTCGGTGGTGTGCTGGCGGTTGCTGTCGTGTTTCTGTTCTTAGGGAACTGGCGAAGCACTGTCATCGCGGCCATTGCACTTCCGACCTCAATTATCACAGCATTTGTGGCAATGAAAGTATTAAACTTCACCCTCAATACAATGTCGCTTTTGGCTTTGTCGCTAGCCGTTGGATTGCTGATTGACGATGCCATTGTTGTCATTGAGAATATTGTCCGCCATATGGAAATGGGAAAAGACAAATACACGGCAGCAGCGGAAGGGACGGCCGAGATTGGCTTGGCTGTTACCGCAACAACTTTAACGCTGGTAGCTGTATTCTTGCCTGTTGGTATGATGAGCGGGATTATCGGCCAGTTTTTCAAGCAGTTTGGTATTACTGTGGCAGTTAGTGTGTTGGTTTCGCTCTTTGTCGCTTTTACCTTAACGCCGATGCTTTCGGCTAAATATTTAAAAGGCGGTAATCAGGAAGAGTCTGATAACAAATTCTACAAAGTTTGGGTTAGGTGCAATAAAAAGTTTGACGAGTGGACCGAGCGGTTCGGTGAATTTCTGAAGTTTGCTTTAAGTCATCGTAAAAAGGTCATGGCTGTCGCGGCCGTGCTGTTTGTGGGCAGCTTGGCGCTCATGCCGCTTTTAGGATCCACTTTTATACCCGATTCGGATACGGGTGAAATTACCGTTTCAGCAACTGTTGATCCTGGTATGAGTCCGCAGGCAGTTGGAGAGATTGCAGACAGTATGTCGCAGATTATTCGTGGTGTACCTGAAGTAACAATGACCTATAGTACCGCGAATATTAATGATATTAATATTTTTACCAAGCTACAGCCGAAAGGCGAACGCGACATTAGTGATAATGATATTATTACCGATCTTCGCCAAAAACTCAGCGACATTCCGGGGGTTCAAGTTAGTGTAACGAAAAAATCGGGCATGTCATCCGGAAAACCAGTTTCTTTGGTTATTCAAGGATCTTCACTCGACAAGCTTTCAGAAATTGCTGAGGAAGTACAGAAAATCGTCACCAGCACACCGGGTGCCATTGATGTTACGACAAGTCATGAATCCGGCAAGCCAGATGTCCAGATTATCGTAAATCGCGATAAGGCTTCTGACCTTGGCGTGTCGACAGCGACAATCGCCAACACGATTCAGACTATGTTTAACGGCAGCATTGTCACCGAGTATAAGGATGACGAAGACGCATATGATGTACGGCTCATATTGGCCCCTGGTGATCGGAAAAGCCTGACTGACGTAAATAATGTCTATGTACCAAGCACGAATCGTGACAAAAACGGTCAAACAATCATGGTGCCATTGTCGCAGGTTACAGAGACGGTATATGCGACTAGTCCGACGCAGATTAAACGTTATGATCGTCAAGAACAAATTACAATTTCAGCTAATTTAAATGGCAAGACGCTAGGTGAGTTTAACCAAGATCTTGATAAAAGACTGGCTGAAGTTAGAATGCCTGATGGTTATAAATTTGTAACTACCGGCCAATCAGAGCAGATGGCTACTGCTTTTACAGGCATAATTATGGCCTTGGCCATGGCAGTGCTGTTTATCTTCTTTGTATTGGCTGCGCAGTTTGAGAGCTTTATTGATCCTTTTGCCATCATGCTTGCCTTACCGATGGCTATCATAGGTGCCATTCTTGGTCTACTACTTGCTGGCAGTCAGCTTAGCATGATGTCGCTGATTGGTATTCTCATGCTGATGGGGCTGGTGACTAAAAATGCCATTTTGCTTGTTGACTTTGCGAAACAGCAGATGGCGCAAGGGGTTGACCGGAATCAGGCATTAGTCGAAGCTGCCATAGTCAGAATGCGTCCAATTATTATGACTACACTGGCTATGATCTTTGGCATGATTCCTCTCGCTCTCGGTATCGGACCAGGGGCCGAAGCCCGTGCGCCAATGGCTCACGCGATCATTGGTGGTCTGATAACATCAACAATTTTAACATTGGTGGTTGTACCAGTTGTTTATACTCTTCTTGATGATTTGCGGACAAGAAGAGTGAAAGTTGAGCTGCCTGCTCTGAATGAAGCCAAACAACAAGAAATTGATAGGTAAAGAATAGAGGATCAGGTTGGACTTGTTGAATAAGTCCAACCTGATCCTCTTAACATTCTACTACCATAGATGGTGGAGCACTTCATCAGTAGACCTTGACTTTGTTAAGCTATTGTAATAATAATTAAAACAAAGTTGCCGCTTGTCACGACGGTTTAACCTGAATATAGATTGAGAGGAAAAATAGTGCACGCAATTGAAAAAATGTTGGCAAAAGCTGCTGGAAAAAGTAGCGTAACTACTGGGGAAATTATTAATTGCACCGTTGATCTTGCTGGGATTAATGACTTATATTTGCAAACTCTCCGTTCTTTTTATGAAATGGGGGGAAAACAAGTTCATAGCCCAGAAAAAATCGTAGTATTTTTAGATCACTATGCACCGGCTTCGACTATTTCTCAGGCCGATAATCAAAAACAGTTCCGAGAGTTTTGCTGGGAACAAGGTATTCATCTGTTGATGGATGTTGATCAGGGAGTCTGTCATCAAGTCCTAGCTGATAAGGGGCTAGTCTGCCCAGGTCAATTAGTTGTTATTACTGACTCGCATACTACTACGCACGGGGCATTCGGAGCCTTTGGCACCGGAGTCGGAGCTACCGATCTTGCAATCATATTAATGACAGGGCAGCTTTGGTTTCGTGTACCTGAAGTAATTCGGATTAACCTTGAGGGGCAATTGCGTAAAGGGGTTTATGCTAAGGATGTGGTTCTTAAAATCATTGGCACACTTGGTGCTGATTATGGCGTATACCGGGTGGTTGAATTTACCGGAACCTTGCTGGAAACGCTGAGTATTGCGGAACGAATGACATTGTGTAACATGACAACCGAGCTAGGAGCAAAGGCATCCTATATCCAACCAGATAAAATTACATTGGATTTCCTGCACGACAAAGGCAAGTATGATTATGAAATTTTTACAACAGATAGCGGATTTAAGTATGCCGCTGAACACAACTTTGACGTAAGCAGCCTTGGACCGCAAATAGCTGTTCCACATAGTGTTGATAATGTTTTTGATATTGAAGAGTATGTCGGAACCCCCATCAATCAAGCCTTTCTAGGAACGTGTACCGGAGGCAGGGTTGAAGACTTAGCGGTTGCGGCTAGTATTGTGAAAGGGAAAAATATAGCTGCTCGGACAAGGTTTTTAGTCGTACCGGCTTCCAAGGGGGTTTTTCTCGAAGCCATGGAAAAGGGCTATGTACAGGTATTGGTTGAAGCGGGAGCTACGTTCGTCACACCCGGGTGCGCCGCTTGTCTCGGTACTCACCAAGGAATGCTGGCTTCTGGAGAAACCTGTATAACTGCATCAAGTCGCAACTTCCCCGGGCGTATGGGGCATAGCGAGGCCCGTATTTTTGTCAGTTCGCCGGCAGCAGTAGCGGCGGCCGCACTTGAGGGAAGAATCGTCGATCCTTCAAAATACCTGCGATGAGAGGTAAATCAAATGAATTATATTATTAGAGGGAAAGTCTTTGTCTATGGGGCAAATATTGATACAGATCAGATTTATCCAGGACGTTATCTTGATTTGACTGATCCCGAAATCATAGCACAGCATGCTATGGAGGGGGCTGATTCTAGTTTCATAAAAGAAGTTAACGCTGGCGATATAATCATTGCCGACACGAATTTTGGCTGTGGTTCGAGTCGTGAACATGCTGCTGTGGCGCTTAAGACCTTGGGTGTCGGGGCAATCTTGGCCGATTCCTTCGGCCGGATTTTCTATCGTAATGCAATAAATCTCGGTCTGCCGCTGCTGATTTGTCCAGGGATAGCAGCGATTGTTAAAAGGGGCGACCGGGTAAACGTTAATATCTCTACAGGTGAAGCGATTAACGACACAACAGGTTTACGGGTACAAGCCCAACCATTTTCTAACTATGTCATGCGGATATTGGAAAATGGAGGCATAAAATCAATGATTAAAAACAATTTGTGAAATTGACTTATTCATTTCAAATTTTCCCTTGTATTTTTTGCTAAAAGGTATATACTATAATTGAGCATATGCTCAATTGGAGCGTGGTGATTGTGGCCAGAAAACGTTGTTGCGGATTGGTAGAGAGAGAGCCGTACTGTCGACGGTTTTTGCCGGAGGGGCAGCGGTCTGTCGAATCTGTTGAACTATATGTTGAAGAACTTGAAGCTGTGCGGCTGAAGGATATTGAAGGTCTGGAGCAAGTCGACTGTGCTGTGCAGATGGGAGTATCACGTGCTACGTTTCAGCGAATTTTGCAATCAGCGCGACAGAAGATTGCGACAGCCCTTATTGAGGGATTAGCAATTGTAATCAAAGGGGGAAATTATATGGTTAAAAATCGGGTGTTCGAATGTCAGGATTGTCAACATGTTTGGGAAGTAGCCCCTTGTTCTGAAGGTGGTAAGCATGGTTATGAAATTCCTTGCCCCAAATGTGGCAGCTTAAAGAAAATCAAAGTCAACGAAGATGGAACTAAACACGCCTGCGGCGGTGGTCATCATGGCCATGGTCACGGCGGCGGCTGCTGCGGCGGACATTAAAAAAAAACAGGCCCTCTTGCTGATATCACATTTATTAGCAAGAGGGCTTTTCGTTAGAGGATTTTTCATGATTTAGGTTATATATATACATAAGATGATTTTAGGAGGAGAAAAAACGGTGTCTGACATAATTTTACTTGATTTAGATGGAACACTCACTGATCCCAAAATCGGGATCACTACCTCGGTGCAATATGCTCTTGCTAAACTGGGGATTAAGGAAGAAAGTTTGGATAAGCTCACGCCCTTCATTGGACCGCCTCTTATCAAGGCGTTTATGGAGTTTTACAGCCTAAGCGAAGAGAATGCTCGCAAAGGCGTCGAATATTACCGTGAACGCTTTTCTAAAGTCGGTTTATATGAAAATGCCGTCTATCCCGGTATACCGGAAATGCTGCAAGCCTTGCGCGCTAAAGGTAAGAAGCTGGTTATTGCCACCTCCAAGCCAACGATCTATTCAGTAAAAATTGTCGAACACTTTAATTTATATCAATATTTTGACTTAGTTATCGGCAGTAATCTTGATGGGACAAGACTTGAAAAAGGTGAAGTAATTGAAGCTGTCCTAGCGGAGTTGGGTGAGGTTGATAAAGATACTATTATTATGGTTGGCGATCGCAAACATGATATTATTGGTGCCAGAGAAAACGGGCTCAAGGTCATAGCGGTGGCATATGGTTATGGTCCTATGGAGGAACTTAGTGTGGCGCGGCCTGATGCTATCGTTGCGTCTGTCCAGGAATTGCGGGAACTGCTTCTTAAATAAGAATGAGTTTGCAATAATGGCTTGACACCAATTCGTAATTTAGTTATAATTTTGTTAAATGGAATATTGCTCTGAAGGGGAGTAGCTTGCAAGGTCAGTTGTCAACAATCGATGCGTAAGCATCTGGCGCTGCCATTGGTAAATAGCCGATAAGCGAGACCTTCGGTATGGATGTATTTTCGTACCGGGGTCTCTTTTTTCATAATATCGCCAAGTTTGAATTTACCCGCACATAAGTGCTTGTTGTCCTGGTGTATGCCAATAGGAGGTGACTTTGCAAAAAAACAAGTCATGATTACCTTAACGTTTAAATAAATTAATATAATGAAACACTATTTTTGGAGGTGCTTTTATGAATTCGCTCAAAACAACCCTCTTACTGGCCGGATTGACTGGATTGTTATTGGCAGTCGGCAACATGTTTGGCGGTACACAGGGTATGACTTTTATGTTTATCATTTCAATGTTGATGAACTTTGGCAGTTACTGGTACAGTGACAAGATTGTATTAAAAATGTATGGTGGTAGGGAAGTGACTCCAAGTGAGGCACCTGACCTAATTCGTATGGTTTCAACTCTAGCACAGCGGGCCAAATTGCCGATGCCGAAAGTATACATTGTTGACTCCCAAGTTCCGAATGCTTTTGCTACCGGGCGTAATCCCGAACATGCTGCTGTTGCAGTTACGACAGGTATTATGCAGGCATTAACCTACGAAGAACTGGAAGGCGTAGTGGCTCACGAGCTTGCTCATATTAAAAATCGTGATACCTTGATTAGCACTATCGTGGCGACGATTGCTGGTCTGATCACAATGATTGCCCATATTGCGCAATGGGCTGCTATTTTTGGCCGTGGCGATGATGAAGAAGGTGGTTTTGGTGGCATTGTAGAGTTTCTCTTCTTGATCATTGTGGCACCGCTGGCCGCAACTTTAATTCAACTTGGAGTTTCACGTTCGCGCGAGTATCAGGCTGACGAAACAGGCGGTTTAATGTCAGCAAATCCACTGGCTTTGGCCAGCGCTCTAAGAAAGATTGAGTACTTTGCAAAACATGCAGTTATGCCGCAGGCGACACCGGCTACTTCGCATATGTTCATTATAAACCCGCTTAGCGGTGCCGGCGGTTGGGCTGTAAGTCTGTTTAGCACTCACCCGTCTACTGCGCAGCGAGTCGAGAAACTTGAAGCACTGGCAAAACGCGTTCGCTAAACTAGAGCCACCTTTCTTTATGGAAGGTGGCCTTTAATTGCGTGGATATGAATTATCTGTTTAATATAATTGGAATCCTTTTTATGGTATGTTATAATTTTAAAAAGAGTTGCCGAAAAGGCATGGAATTTCAAGGAGAGTGAATATATACATTGGATACGCCTTCTGCGAGTATCGAGATTGCGATTATTCTCATACTGATAGTCGCTAATGGAGTTTTTGCACTGACTGAGATGGCTGTTGTTTCATCCCGGAAAGTGCGGTTGGAGAAGATGGCGGAAGAAGGGAATGCTGGATCTAGGTTAGCGCTGGAATTAGCCGAGGAACCCACTCCGCTCTTATCGACTATTCAGGTGGGGATCACGTTGATTGGCATTCTCACAGGGACATTTGGGGGAGCCACCTTATCCAGAATTTTGTCAGAACAGCTCAAGAATGTGCCCGCGGTGGCTGCTCATAGTGATGCAATTAGCTTGGTGGTAGTGGTCTCTGCCATTACTTACTTAACATTGATATTTGGTGAATTGGTACCTAAACGAATTGCACTTAATAATCCGGAACCTATCGCCGCAGTTCTGGCAGGCCCAATGAGTACTTTTTCTAAACTATCAGCGCCTGTCGTTGACTTCTTAAGTGCTTCGACAAATTTTGTCATGAGATTTTTAGGGATAAAACAATCCGCTGAGTCTCCTGTTACTGAGGATGAAATTCGCATCCTTATCGAGCAGGGGACAGAAGCTGGTTCATTTGAAAAGGTCGAACAAGATATGGTTGACAAAGTTTTTCGCCTAAGCGATCTGAAGGCCTATTCTTTGATGACACCGCGCACAAAGATGATTTGGCTTGATCTTGAAGATTCGATTGAATATAATCAGCGCATTATTTTTGAAAGTTCTCATTCACGATTTCCGGTTGCTACGGGAAGTCTTGATAACTTTCACGGAATTATCTATTCTAAGGATTTATTATCAGATTGCTTAGAAGGCAAGCCGCTTGATTTGGAGAACGGCCTGAAGTCACCTCTTTATATTCCTAAGTCGATGAAGGCTTTTAAGGTACTCGAACTTTTTAAGCAAACAGGGAGACATGAAGCCATTGTTCTTGATGAATTTGGTGGTGTAGTTGGTTTTATTACACTCCACGATATTATGGAAGAAATCATTGGTGATATGCCTTCAGTAGATGATGAGGAAGAGGAACCACAGATTATTGAGCGCCAGGATGGTTCATGGTTAGTGGACGGTCTCATCACCATTGAAGAATTTAAAGAAGTATTTGATATCGACGATTTACCGGAGGAAGAAAGAGATCATTTTAATACACTGGGCGGGTTTGTTGTTTCCTATCTCGGTCATATTCCCAGTGCCTCAGAAAATTTTGTCTGGGATGACCTTAAATTTGAAGTTGTTGATATGGATAGAGTACGGGTTGATAAGGTGCTAATTACCAGAGTCAGTCCGCCCCCTGAAGATGATAGCGATTTAGATTGATTATAAGAGGGAGTTATACCCTAAAGGGCACAGGCGAACGGCTAAGTCCCTGGATACGGTTCGGATAGGATTCAGGTGGAGTTAAACTCCATCTGAATCAAGTCTCACTTTATAAGGCGGTGTTATTGTGACTCACAAATATGGATTTAAAGAGATAATTGCTTCTCGAGCAGCCATTGGGACCTTTCTTTTTTCCGGTGAAGCTGACAATGTAGAGGTGCTGGGTTATGCCGGGTTTGATTTTGTTATCATTTGTACCGAGCATGCCTCTAATGGGGTGCATAACTTAACCGGACTATTAAGGGCCGCTGATGTATCAGGGATTATGCCAATTGTTCGGGTTACGGAAAATAACGCTGCGCTAATTACCAAGGTATTGGATGCAGGTGCGGGCGGAGTGCTTATTCCTCATGTCATTACGGCAGATCAGGCAAAATCAGCCGTTAAAGCAGCCAAATATGGTCCGCAGGGTGAGCGTGGATTGGCTGGCATCGTTAGAGCGGCACGTTATGGGTTTACGCCGTTAAAAGAATATACTATGGCGCAAAACAAAGATTCACTCGTCATTGTGCAAATTGAAGATGTTCCTGCGCTTGAAAATATTGATGAAATATTGGCTGTCGAAGGTGTTGACGGAATTTTTGTGGGGCCTGCGGACTTATCACAGTCGATGGGGATACCAGGTCAATTTGACAATCCTGAATTTCAAAAAGTAGTAAAAGATATCATTCGGCGTGGTCGTGAAGCAGGAAAAATAGCCGGTATTTTTGTTCCAACAGTCGAAGGGGCTAAGCAATGGCAGAAAGAAGAGGCTAATTTTCTCGCAATTGCTGCAGACACTGTCTTTTTTGCTCAGGCTGCGCGCAGTACAGTTGCGGCAATGAAAGATTAATGTTTTAACCAAGTGTTAATGCGAATAGGCCAGCTACCATGGCACTGGCCCCGGCCAGACGTACTTTCAAATTTTCTTCGGCCAGTAGTTTTGCTCCCATGATGGTACCAACAAGGATGCTGATTTCCCGGGCGGGAGCGATATAACTCACGGGACTAAAGACCATAGCGGTCAATACGAGAATATAAGCGAGCGGTGACAAAATACTGACACCGATCGCTTCTTTTTTGTTAATAGCCCATTGTTCTTTAACTTCTTCCCAGTTTTTGAGTGCATAGGGAGTTAGGAGACAAACTCGGCCTAAATTGGTGGCCCAGTCAAATAATAGAGGTGGAATCACGAGTAAGCTGACGGCAATCTTATCTGTAATTGTATAGGCCGCAATACAGGAGCCGCAGAGGATGGCGAACAGCATTGGTTTGCGAGCCGCAACTTCTTTTAGTTTCATGGGGTTTCCGGTGATAATAATGATGCCAAAAGCAATCAAGAGTGTACCAATTAACGCGATAGAAGTTGGCCGTTCGCCTAAAAATAGGATAGCAATAATTGTCGATAATAATGGCCCGGTTCCGCGAGCCAAAGGATATATTAGCGATAAGTCACCGATCTGATAGCCTTTATTCAGGAGAATGAAATACAGCGAATGGATGATTGCGCTTATTATGATTACCGTTAATGCCGGCCAGCTAAGCTCTGGTTTTTGGACAATCAATATCCACAATGCCATAGGTAGATAGATAATGGCCGACAAACTGGCAAATAGCCAAATGAATGCCGTACCCCCGCAGGCTTTTTTTGCGAGGAAGTTCCAACCGGCATGCGCAAAAGCAGCAATTAAAATCAGCGTGACAGCAAAGCTTGTCATAGAGTCCGCCACCTTAAGGTAAAAGTACTATACTAATTATACAGCAATATTTTGGTAAATATATTAGTTTCGAGTAAAATAGCAGACTAAGTCTGGTAATCTATTTGACGAAGGAGCATTGATTTGGTACAATTTGTATATAGCTCCTGCCAAGTTTTGGTAGGGGCTTTTGGGTAATCACCACTTAAAGGGGGAGCAAAAATGGACGTGAAGAGTATCCTTGTTGCTTATGATGGTTCGCGTCAAAGTCAAAAGGCATTGGATTGGGCACTAGACATTGCCGCCAAGACAAATGCGAAGGTTACTACCGTCACGGTAATAAAGCCACCTGATTTTAGTCCGACCGGTGAAGTAAACGAGTTTATGTACGATGCTGAGAAGTACTATCAACCGCTTTTAGATAAGGTGAAGAAGACCGGGCGTGACAACGGCCGAGAGATTAACACTGTTTTACTGCGCGGCCACCCTGCCGAAAGTATTGTTAAGTATGCCGATGACATAAGCGCTGATCTTATCATTACTGGAACGCGTGGTATGGGTGGGTTTAAGAGCCTAGTAATCGGCAGTGTCGCCCAGAAAGTAGTCACCTATGCCAAAGTTCCTGTACTAATTATTAAAGATTAAATTGTTTTTTCTATATATAACCCTGTTGTAAATAAGTGGATCCGATTCTCTCTATCGCATTGCGGAGGACGAAATGCGATAGAGAGAACTGGATCCATTTTGCTTGTTTAGGCAGGTCACTTGACGAAGAAGAATAAATATAATAATATCATAAAGAACATATGAACATATATTCATATAACAAGGAGAGAATAATGAAAGAATTGGAATGCGATGTTTGTGAAGAACGTTGTGAGCATCCACAAGTCATTTGTCTGGCCAAAGCTGAGCTTGTTTCAGATGAGATGGCGCAACAGGTTGCTGAGACGTTTAAAATTTTAGGTGATCCGACACGAGTAAAGATTTTGCAGACTTTATCGCAGCGCGAGTTATGCGTATGTGATTTGGCAGCCGTGCTGAATATGGGGCAGTCCGCTGTTTCCCATCAGCTCAGAGTGCTGCGGAGTGCACGGCTTGTCAAGTATCGCCGGGAGGGGAAAATGGCCTGGTATTGCCTTGATGACGGCCATATTTCTAACTTGTTGGCCCAAGGATTATCCCATGTAGGGCACGAGTAGAGAGGAGCTTTTAAATGACGTATTTTCAGGTAACCGGGATTACCTGCCTAGATTGCGCCGCCAAATTTGAACGGAATGTGGCGGCTTTACCTGGTGTAACCAGTGCGGCATTAAATACAATGACCGGTAAACTTGTCGTTGAAGGCAGTATTGATATTAAAGTGATTCAACAGTTAGGACGGGAAGAAAACTACCTTATTGCTGCTGGCGGTGAGGCGGAGGAAGAGAAGCAGGACAATCAACCAAATTGGGAGATGCGTCGAGCAATTATTTCAGGCGTTGCATTGGCCATTGCCTATGGTATGGAAAAAACGGGCAGCGCGGAGTTGTTCTTTATCCCTATCTATGTAGCTGCAATGATTCTCGGCGGCTGGGGAAATTTCCGCAAAACAATCCACGCTTTGCCGCGCGGCAATTTTAACATGAGCGTGCTTATGAGTATTGCTATCGTCGGGGCGGTGGCGATCGGACACTATGAGGAAGGTGCAACGGTTGCCTTCTTATATGCAATTTCGGAAATGCTGGAAGCTTGGACAATGGAGCGGGCCCGTCGCTCAATTCGTCAGTTAATGGACATTGCGCCGAAAACGGCAACAATCAGGGAAAACGGCCATGAAGTTGAGGTGCCTGTCGAAAAAGTTAGTGTGGGAAATATTATTCTTATTCGACCAGGAGAAAAACTTGCCATGGATGGCGTTATCATCAAGGGACAATCGGCTATTAATCAGGCCGCCATTACCGGTGAGGCACTGCCAATCGAAAAGAGTCTTGGCGATGAAGTGTTCGCTGGTACGCTTAATACTTATGGTGCGCTTGAAGTGGAAGTAACAAAATTGGTTAAGGACACTACTATTACAAAAATAATTAATATGGTGGAAGAAGCGCAGAGCAGGCGGGCGCCATCGCAGGCTTTTGTTGAGAAATTCGCCGCCATTTATACACCTGTTGTTATTGCTTTGGCGATAGGGATTATCATTATTCCACCCGCTTTTTTAGGTTATGAATGGGCGCCATGGATTTATCGAGGTTTGACGCTGCTTGTAGTCGCCTGTCCTTGTGCCCTCGTTATTTCGACCCCAGTGGCTATCGTCAGTGCCATTAGTGCCGCCGCCCGCCAAGGTGTTCTGATTAAGGGGGGTGTTTATCTTGAAGAAATGGGCTCAGTTACTGCTGTTGCCTTTGACAAGACGGGCACGTTAACCAGTGGTCGTCCAGTAGTTGCTGATGTTGTAACACTAGGTAAAAATATTGAAAATGATTTATTGATCTTAGCGGCAAGCATTGAAAGTCAGTCCGAGCATCCGTTGGCGACGGCTATCGTGAAGGTTGCCCAAGAGAAAGAGCTTGAGTTACTATCGGTTGGGCATTTTAAAGCTGTTCCCGGCCTAGGAGCCCAAGGCGTAATCCAGGGGAGGATGGTGTATATAGGTAATACTCGTCTATTTGATCAGTTAAATATTGAAACAGCTTCTGTCGAACAAGAGATTTTAACATTGCAGGCCGAAGGTAAGACTGTCATGATCGTAAGTGCAGGTGGCGAACTCTTGGGCTTAATTGCCGTTGCAGACCAAGTTAGAGAGGCAACACCACAAGTAATTCACCAGTTGAAACAGGTTGGTATTTCTCATACCATTATGCTTACCGGAGACAACTATGCTATTGCAAAAGCTGTGGCGTTACAAGCCGGTATTGATAAATTTCGCGCTGAGCTCTTACCGCAAGACAAAGTGGCTGCTATCGAAAAATTACTGGGCGATTACGGAAAAACAGCCATGGTTGGTGACGGTATTAATGATGCACCGGCATTAGCCATTGCTTCCGTTGGGGTAGCCATGGGAGGAGCCGGAACGGACACTGCTCTTGAAGTAGCGGATATTGCATTAATGGCTGATGACCTGACAAAATTACCGTTTACTATTCGTCTTAGTCGTAAGGCATTGCGCATCATTCGACAAAACATTAGTTTTTCGCTGCTAATAAAAGCAGTGGCAGTGTTGGCAGTCTTTCCCGGCTGGTTAACGCTATGGTTGGCCATTTTGGCTGACATGGGCGCCACCTTATTAGTCACGCTTAACAGCTTGCGGTTGCTCAGGGTAGACAAAGAATAGGAAAGAGTGCTAGATATCATTTTTTGCTAGATCATTGAATATGCTTACTATGCCAGATTAAAATTGAAACGGGGAGTAAGCATGTTTCTTGTATATGCATTATTTGGTGTGCTATGCTTGGGTCTAGCGCCGTTATTTGGCAAAACGGCACTAAATTCGGTCAGCCCACTGACGGCTTTAGCGTTACGAACGGTTATTGCAGCGGCACTGATATTGGGTTGGATGATTAGTTCAAGAGCGTTTACCGAGTTGCATCATTTACCAGCTTCATTCTGGCTCATTATCACAATCGAGGCTGTTTTAGCAGCTATTTTGGGTGACATGGCTTACTTTTATGCCTTGCAGAATGGCAGTATTCATGAAGTTTCGGTGATTATGTCATGTGCACCGCTTATTACGATTATTGCAGGGCACTTTGTTTATCATGACATGGTTAGTGTTCATCAATTAATCGGCGCACTATTGATTACTACCGGGTTGGTTATTATTAGCATTGAGTAGACGGTGCTAGGGAATTTAATGAATTATTACTATGTAAAAAAGGGAGCGCCTTGAGGGCGCTTTAACTTCTTAATCCATTTCGATGGGCAGTGGTTCATGAGTTAGCTCGAATAAGGCTGCTGTAAATTCAGCAACATGTTCTTTTTCCTCATTCATGATAAGGCAGAATAGGTGCTTATTATGGTCGGATAGAGTTTTGTTCATATAACGCTGATATTTATTGATAGCCTGGAGCTCACTTATCAGTGCCTTGGTCAGATAGTGAATCGCCTGGATATCTTGAGCTGTAGGTAGAGGAGCCTCTTCTGTCACCGGTACGCAGTACTTATGTTTCCATTTTGCTTGAACGCGGCCCATTGTCAACATGTCGAGATTTTCCTTTTGTAAATAGGCTGTTTGCACAGGGTCAAGTATTGAAATATGTTTCATTATCATTAAATAGTGGTGCATCTCTTCTTCGGCAATATGCAGGAATATTTCGGTGAAGCTTGTATTTTTGGCCGCCTCAAGATACAGGGCGATTGCCTCGCGTTCGTCGGCTGCAGCATCACGCAGCAGGAGCAAATCAGGATGATCGGGACATTCTGTACACTTATTTTCGGGCATGCTCATGTCTAGTGTGTATTGATTAGGAATGTTCTTTTTTGGGCTTTTATTGGCCATGACGCACCTCCGGTTCATGTAGTATAGGCTTCATTCTATACTATGTAGTGGGGCATGGCGATGTTACGATGTGCTTTTACTAGAAAAATAGATCTTTTTATTTACTATCAATTAAGTTATGAGATATAATATGAAAGTCGAAAAATGGAAGAAGGGTAATGAATGTAAGTGGACGAGTTATTTGTTAAAATTGAGTTGTTGCGTAAAATGATGCATGAAGCGGCATTGGAAAAGGGAATATCACATCCTGAAGTGCTTAAGATCAGCCAAAAACTTGATAGCATTCTTAATGAGTGTTATAAACAATATTTTTGTTAGAAAATAAATTTTAGCCGCCATAAAGGCGGCTTTTATATTTTAGTTTATAGGTTGGCGGGTTTTCCGGCTTGAAGACGAGCTGTAATGCTGATGGCAGTCGGTGTTTTTGCCAGACCGCCCTCTGAGGTTTCCTTCAAGGCGCGGGGCATGGAGAGGCCGATTTGATGCATGGTGCTGATAACCTCGTCACTAGGAATGACGCTTTCGATACCGGCTAATGCCATTTCGGCGGCCAGTAATGCGTGAACCGCACCAAAGGCATTGCGTTTCACACAGGGGACTTCGACAAGGCCTGCTACTGGGTCACATACAAGTCCGAGGAGATTTTTGAGCGCTAGTGCTAAGGCATGGCTAACCTGCTGCGGGGTGCCTCCAGCCATGTCGGTTATCGCTCCGGCTGCCATGGCTGCTGCGGATCCGCATTCAGCCTGGCAGCCGCCAATCGCACCCGCGATGGAGGCGTTTTCAGCAATGACCATGCCGATGCCAGCGGCTGTGAATAGTGCTCGGACGAGGTCGTCGTCATCGGCGTCAAGTGCTTCGCCGGCAGCAAGCAAGGCACCGGGAAGGATACCGCACGAGCCGGCAGTCGGGCATGCAACAACTTTGCCCATAGAGGCGTTTACTTCGCTGACGGACAGTGCATAGGCAGCAGCGTGGGCGCTTATGCTACCAGTCAATCCAGGTGAGTTGTTGATTTTGTTTATCAGCCTGTTTGCATCACCGCCGACAAGGCCGCTAAAGGATTTGTCGGTTTGAGCGAGTCCTTCGTTGATAGCAGTACGCATAACCTTTAGACTTGCTTTCATGTCGGTCCAGATTTCGTTTTGCGGACGTTCGCTGCGTTGAGCTTCGAACTCTAAAATGACGCTTGATAGTGGTTTTTGGAGCGAATCAGAAATAGCGATCATTTCATCAATGCGGGTAAAGTTGATTTTCATTGTAAGCCTCCTATAAGGGGGGGATTAAAAGGGCCAATTTAACAGATGGAATAGAGCTGACTGCCGTTAAGATATGTTCAGGCAGGGCATGGTCAGCTTCAATGATTGCTAGTGCTTGTGAGCCTTTTTCACGGCGCGATACTCGCATAAAGGCAATGTTTACACTATCCTGCGCCAGCATATGGGTAATAAGCGCAATGACACCTGGTTTATCCTGGTGGATGGAGATTAATGTATGGTATTCGCCTGTCAGTTCTACAGTATAGCCATCAATTTCAGTAATAATAATACTACCGCCACCGGTTGAGGCCCCGACTACTTTGACTTGCCTGCCATGCACACCTGTTAGGTGAAAAACCGCTGTATTAGGATGAGCGCTATCACCTAAATCAATTATTCTAAAAGTAATATCAAGACCGCTTTGAGGTGCTATTGATAAAGCCTCCTTGATTCTGACGTCATCTGTAGTATAGCCCAAAAGGCCAGCAACAAGCGCTTTATCAGTACCATGACCGCGATAGGTTTGTGCAAATGAGCCATGGAGTTCAATCACTGCAGTTGCCGGATTTTCACCTAAAATTATTCGGGCCATTTTACCAAGGCGGGCGGCTCCGGCAGTATGGGAGCTTGAGGGCCCAATCATAGTTGGACCGATGATATCGAATACTCCGTGCATTAAATCATCCTTTCTTTGATATAGTAAAAGTTCGTTTCAAAGTAATATGGGATAATGTGATTTTAACATGTTTTCTTATTAAACAAAATAATGATATAATTATGGCAACTCTAGTGAAAGGATTGATGGATGATGCGTTCAGATTTGATGGCGAAGTTGACCCGCACACACTGCGAGGACACGAGTGGTGAATATAAAGATGTCATGATCAGTGGCCCGCATGATTACCTGCTTATTGAGTTGCGTCAAGAAGAACTCAAAGACACTCCTGATATGACAAGTATAACAGCTGAGAAAATGAATTTAGATAATAGAATTTTTGCTTTAGCAACAAATTGGCTGCTCAAAAAGGGTTTTATAAAAGGTGCTGTTATTCAATATGAAGAAGGTTCAAAAATGCCGGTAGGAGTAGATTTACAAGGTGTCAGTCTAACGCCGGAGGGAATTGAATATGAGAAAAAGCTTGGCTAATACAGTGAGACATAATTAATAGTTTGTTTGTTGGGAAAAAAATTATCCGTTAGGAATATTGACTAATTGTATTTGATAGTATATAATATAATAGTATTTGATTACATTCCAAGTAAAGTTCCTTCGCACGAACACAAAAAAGTGGAATAACACTACTCTCTCCCTACTATAATTGGTAATACTCTGATATTAGCGGCTGAGACTCATTGTTACCAAGTAATGTCATCAGAGGCCAATTATTATTGTAAAAAGGGAGGAAGAAATCATGGGTTTTGAAGATCGTATTAGTCAGCTGTGCAAAAAGTTGACTCATTTAGGTTATTATCAGTACCAGATCAAAAACATGATGAAAGAGGCGAGCGGTACGAGCGAATTAGCAGAAGCGAATTATATCGACCGAGCCAAAATCGTTAGTGTTTTAGAGCAGTACACCCAGCTCGGCCATGCATATATGGTCAGCTACAGTAAATAAAGAGCCTGAAAAGGCTCTTTATTTTTTTGTCATTATATTGCATGAACTACATGTAATGCGAGGAGTAAGACTGGCTGGTGAATGAGATAGAGTGCAAGCGAGTGCTGGCCGAGGGAGACGATAGGTGTAAAAGCCGGGTGATAGGCAAACAAGCTTTGACGCCTGTAATAAAAATTCTTTCCGACCGCTACGCCCAGCAAAAATACGCCATACCACGGTATTATGGGATAGTAGTCAATCGATTCAAAGGTGGGACTTACCAAACCAAAAGGGAAGAGGTAAGCAGAGTGTACTATGATTGGAGTAAACAAACAGCCGCCGATAAACCAGACTAAACCGGTAATTGTCAGAAGGGCGGGATGTGCCTGCGTTAGTAAAGGATATGAAACGATACTGAACCCAAGAAAATGTAATATGCCAAACCGAATGTAGGTATGGTCATTATAAAAGTAAGTTATCAGTGTCAGCAGCATGGCCCAAAGAAAAACTTTAATGCCGTGCTTGAAGGTGTTTTTTCCTAGTGTTGCACTGATTCCTGCCGTGAATATGAACAGGATTGCTGATAACTTACCTGTATAAAACCAGAACCCGCTAAGGTATTGAAATGGGTAAGAGTAAAAGTCTTTCAGATCGACAATTAGGTGAAAGACGACCATTAAGATGATGGCAAAGCCGCGTAAACAATCTATTTCCCAGATTCGTGCTGTTTTAATCATTTAATAACCTGTCCCATACAAAATTGATACATCTATTATAGCAGAAAAGCTTGCTATCTGTGTGGCTTACTGCGATCTCATATTTGTATCGTCGATTTTGTGGTTGCAGGGTTTTTCTTTTTGTAGATGAACTGTTTGAATCGGGTAGGGGATTTCAATGCCTTCAGCGCGATAGCGCTGCTGCAGTTTTTTTATAAACTCGTGGCGAATTAAATACTGGTCGGCAAATTCATGGGCCCGAAGCAAGACGTTAAACTGAAGGCTAAAGTCACCAAATTTATAAAAGCGAATAAGCGGTTGATAGCCGCAGATGCCGCCGGCAACATTATGCATAACATCCTGTGCTACCTGGACCGTTATCTTTTCAACTTTCGTCAAGTCACTGCAGTAGCTTATACCAACTGGAACCTGGATTAGCACCTCTTTGCCTGGTAGTGAAAAATTGATAATCTTACAGGAGGCCATTTGTGAATTTGGGACAATAATCATGTTGTCCAAAAGTGCTCTAATTGAAGTGCTGCGCCAGGTAATATCGACAATATAGCCCTCTTCGCCAGAGTCAAGTTTAACATAGTCGCCAGGTTTGACTGGCCCGGCTACAAGGAGATGCAGTCCGGCGAAAAAGTTTGTCAGGGTATCCTGAAGAGCGAGAGCTACGGCCAAACCGCCGACACCAAGGGCCGTTAGAATCGGTGTTATCGAGATTCCCAAAGATTGCATGAGAATTATAGCGCCGAGGATGAAGACAGATATAATGGTGAGATTGGAAAAAATTGAAGTGGAGGAAAATACAGCGCTGGCCTTTTTTGCATAGATATTAACCAAACCTACTGCAATATTTGATACGGCACAAGTGACTGAAAGAATAAAAACAACAAGCAGAATGCTGTTAAGGATGTTTAAAATTTCATACGGCAGGGTTATGATTTCAAGAGCACTATAGAAGCCGGCAATGATAAACCAACGCGTCATCCGTCCTCGCAGGGCACCGATGATGATCTCGTCGTACTCCCAGCGTGTTCGGTCAGCAATGGCTTTCAGACGTGATAGAATTACCCTTTCAAAGAGTAGTCCTAAAAGTAGTGAGCCTGTTAAAATCATCACGGCAATGACAATTTGCATTACTAGCGAGGATTCGCTCATAAAAGCCCCCTTACGTTGCGTGTGTCGTAATATTAAGTATGTTGCCCTTAATTGGATACAAAAAGTCGGTAATAACTGATGAATCTACGAATAAACTACACCGACAAAGTGCTGTAAACTTTTTAATTTCTCTCGTGCGTTCTCCACAATTCCTCCACAGTTTTTCGGTATAATACAAACAAATAATAGGAGGTGCTAACATGAAAAAGAAAATTATTATTACCGCAATTTTGGCATTTGTTGTTGCTGTACCTGTTTTTGCGGCATCCATGGTTAATGATGATCAGAACGATTGGTTTAATCAGATGCTTGGCCGCCATCAGCAAATGATTCAGCAGAATGTAGACAATGGTACTATCACTGCTGACGAAGGAGCCCAGCTTAATGATCATTTCCGTCAGGATGCGCCGATTATGCGCAAAATTATGGATAAAAACGGTATGGGCTATGGTATGATGGGGCGAGGTCCTGGAATGATGATGGGCGGTCGGAACGGTGGCCAAGGACCATGCTCGTATTATAATAATACTGAAACTAATAAATAGGTTGGAAAAGAGCCAAAATCAACAGGTAAACATGTTGTTTTGGCTTCTTTTTCTATTTAGACTCTGAAAAAATGATTTCTTATGCAGAAAAGAATAGAAAGTCAAAGAGAAAAGGTGTATTATAAAAAAGTTATGATGGATCAGTCAGAAGGTGCTTGTTTTGGAAGATACCTGGAATTTAAAAGTACAACAGCTGCATAAACGGCGGCTGATAATCTGGATACCCCTTGGCCTAGCCTTTTTAACAGCCTATTTTCATCGTGTTGTTATCGGTGTTGTGGCCGATAGTGTGATGATTGATTTTTCCATTCATCAGGCTGCAGAATTAGGCCTGTTGGCATCTATCTATTTTTATACATATGCTCTCTTGCAGGTTCCGGCAGGATTTTTGGCTGATCGTTATGGTCCAAGGCTTACTGTAAGTGCGGCGTTATTGCTAGCTGCTTGCGGAGCCGCAATTTTAGGGCTGACCGACAGTATGACTGGTCTCTATGGTGGGCGGTTCCTTGCCAGCATAGGGGTGAGTTTGCTTTATGTTAATATTATAAAGATCCAGGCCGAATGGTTTCGGGTGCGTGAGTTTGGTACTATTTGTGGGTTGCTTACGATGTTTGGTAATGGTGGAGCGTTATTAGCCGCAACTCCATTGGCCATTATTGTCGATTCACTAGGGTGGCGCGCCTCCTTTTATATTATCGGAGGATATTCATTGGTCATGGCGGTCATTTGCTGGGTCATAGTCCGTGACCGGCCCACTGATGTCAATCTGCCATCCATTGCTGAAGTTGAGCGGCGCGAAGGTATTAAGCAGATGTCTTTAGCGCCAGAAAATAGTAACGTAATTGATGACATGAAAGTGGTGTTTGGCAATTACTATACCTGGACACCATTTTGGGCCTCTGTTGCAATTTTTGGTGTTTATATGTCGTTTGCAGGAATTTGGGGTGTGCCATATTTTATGCAAATTTATGATATGTCGAGAGTCAATGCCGCAAATCTTATGATGGCTGTGGTCATTGGTAATATGGTGGGGGCGCCATTGCTTGGCTATTTATCTGATCGGATAGGTTTTAGACGGGGGCCTTATATTTCTGTAGCAGGATTGTTTTTGATAACATGGCTGGTACTTACTTTATGGAATGGAGCTAAGCCTCCCGAGTGGGCTTTGTTTCCGATTTGTGTTGGAATTGGACTTGGTGTATCGGGAGTTACCCTCACTGTTGCTTGTTCTAAGGAAGTGAATCCGCCTCATTTAACTGGGTTTGTTGCCGGCATTGCCAATTCAGGCCCGTTTGTGGGCGCTGCATTATTGCAGCCTGCTTTTGGCTGGGTTCTTGACCGACATTGGCAGGGAGTGATCAATGAAGGCGTAAAAGTTTATCCGATTGCGGCCTTTCAAGGTGCATTTTGGGTTTGTGGAGCGGTTTTGGCTGTAGGATTCATTATTTCATTGTTTATAAAGGAAACCAAGTGCCACAATATTTCAGCAGTATTGAAACGAAAAGAAAAGTCAGTTGTTCATTAGAGTGAATGTTAAGTCGCAGCGTGAAAATTAGTAATTTCGTTAAAAATAATGGTATTGACAACATCAGCAGGAAATGATAACATCAGTACAATTAAATATTAGCTCTTATCCAGAGAGGTCGAGGGACTGGCCCGATGACGCCCGGCAACCGGCAGCAATGCAGTGGTGCTAATTCCAGCAGGAGTAATCCTGGGAGATGAGAGGGAGTACGTATGCGTATTTTGCCCTTCTCATTGAGAAGGGCTTTTTGTTTTTGAATTCAGAGCAAGAGCATTTAAGACCAGGCTTTATTCAGAGATTAAATTAAATTATATGAGGTGTTATTGTGAATCTTGATACAAATAAATTAAGTAAACAAGAATGTCGTGATTATAGAGATCATGATCAGGCATCCGCAGAACAGCAGGAATTAGGCAAGGTTGATGAAATCACGATTGTTATCAGGGGAGGGAAAATTATAAAGTTTGAGCAACGTTTTGTTTAAAATTAATTGTAAAGTCATTATTGACGAAGGGGCTTTTATACAATAGGATTGATAGTCCTTGTATGCTAATATTTTTACAAGTTAAAACAAACTCTTATCAAGAGTGGTCGAGGGACTGGCCCGATGACACCCGGCAACCGGCAGCAATGCAGTGGTGCTAATTCCACCAGGATGATATCTTGAGAGATAAGAGGAAAACGCGGATTTAAAGAAGTCCCTTTCCTCGGAAGGGGATCTCTTTGTTTTTAGAGATTATTAAGATGCAGTATACAAGGAAGTGAGCTTATGAATATTAGTTCAAAAGTTGTTCATATTGGTGTTGGCACTGATGAGAAAACGGGTGCAATCAGTACGCCCATTTATCAAACAGCCTCGTTCCAACATCCAGCTCTAGGGGAAAGCACTGGGTTTGACTATACACGAACGCATAATCCAACAAGACAGGTGCTTGAAGATGGCATAGCTGCCTTGGAAGGGGGAGCAGCGGGCTTTGCTTTTGCGTCAGGTATGGCGGCCATTACGGCTGTTCTCTTGTTATATCGATCGGGAGATCATATTGTGACAATTCAGGACTGTTATGGCGGTACCTATCGATTACTGGAACGTGTTTTCTCCCAGTTTGGCTTGGAGGCCTCCTATGTAGACGGTTCAGTTGAACAAGTTCTGCAGGCTGTGACGCCGGCCACGCGGGCTGTTTTTATCGAAACCCCGACCAATCCGCTGATGAATATCGTTGATATTGCAGCGATCGCTAAAGTTTGCCGGGACAAAAGCATTCAGCTTATTGTTGATAATACATTTTTAACGCCCTGTTTTCAGCGGCCTCTAGAGTTAGGTGCCGACATTGTTGTCCATAGTGGAACTAAATATCTGGCTGGGCATAATGATCTACTCTGTGGTATTGTCGTGGCAAAGGATACTGAGTTAGCTAAAAAAATCCAATTTATTCAAAACTCAACAGGCAGTATCTTAGGGCCTAACGACAGCTGGCTGTTGATACGCGGGCTTAAAACACTGGCCATTCGTATGCAGTGTCATAATGAAAATGCGCAACGGATTGCCGAATGGCTGAAAGGACATTCTAGGGTAACGGCTGTTTATTATCCGGGACTGCCGGATCATCAGGGGAAGGACATACACGATCGGCAAGCTTCAGGGTATGGCGGAATGGTGGCTTTTACGGTTGATGATCCGGACCTTGTGCCCTCCATCTTGGAGAGGGTGAGGCTCATCCAGTTTGCGGAAAGTCTCGGGGGTGTGGAATCGCTCATTACCTTTCCGGCCCGGCAGACGCATGCTGATATTCCGGCCGATATTCGAAATCGTCTAGGTATTTCCGACAGACTGCTGCGCCTTTCGGTCGGTATTGAAGATGTTGATGATATTATTAGCGATTTAGAACAGGCCATAGAGGGCTAAATAGGAGGAAGAGTTTATGGATATTGCCACAAAATTATTACACACCGGAGCGGAAACTGACCCTTATACAGGTGCGGTGAGTGTTCCCATTTATCAGGTATCGACCTTTGATCAGAAGGAAGAATTGAGCGAATATGAATATTCCCGGTCAGGGAATCCTACACGAGCGGCCTTGGAATCCATCATTGCCCAGTTAGAGGGCGGAGTAGCCGGATTTGCTTTTTCCTCGGGGATGGCAGCGATTGCGGCAGTGACTTTACTGTTCGGCAATGGTGATCATATTTTGGCGCCGAAGGACGTATACGGCGGGACGTATCGCATCCTCAGCAAAGCGTGCGGTAGATGGGGAATTAGTTATAATTTCATTGATACGACTGATTTTGAGCAAATCGTCCAGGCTGTTCAGCCTAATACCAAGGCTATTTTGCTAGAGAGCCCCTCCAATCCGCTGCTCAAAGTGAGTGACTTACCGAAAATATGTGCATGGGCCAAGGAGAGAGGCCTAATTACTATTGTTGATAATACTTTTATGACTCCTTATCTACAGCGACCGATTGAATTTGGTGCTGATATTGTCGTTCATAGTGCGACTAAATTTTTAGGCGGCCATAGTGATGTTGTTGCCGGTCTTGCTGTAGCAGGAACCAAGGAATTAGCCAATCAGATCGGCTTTTTACAGAATACATTGGGCGGTATTTTAGGACCACAGGATAGCTGGTTGATTATGCGCGGGATTAAAACTCTTAAAGTGCGTATGGATTTCGCCCAGCAGGGCGCTTTGAAAATTGCGCAGGCTCTTGCCAAACATCCCAAGGTCAAGCATGTATTTTATCCCGGCTTGCCAGATGATCCGGGTCATATGTTACTCAAGAGCCAAGCAGATGGTTTTGGTGCTGTCCTGTCATTTGAGCTACAGACCCCTGACTTAGCCCGGCAACTCATGACAAAGGTCAAATATCCGGCTGTGGCTGTCAGCCTTGGTGGGGTGGAAAGTATTTTATCCTATCCGGCAACCATGTCGCACGCCTCGGTTCCACCACAGGAACGTTCTGCTCTAGGAATTAGCGATGCACTACTCCGACTTTCAGTAGGCTTGGAAAGCCCTGATGATTTACTGGAGGATTTGTTTGCGGTTTTGGAGTAATGAAAGTCAGCTAGGGGGAATTGATGACAATTTGATGGTTGGCAGGAGTTTAACGTTATGATATATTAATTAAAAACAAATTCAATGATTGGCTGATCGGAACAACCGAAGGCTAAGCGGCGTAGTATTTGTACGCTCTTAGCTTTCGGTTTTTTATTTGACTATACAGGGGGGTATAAGATATGGAACAGCAAGTTATTATAAATACACAAGAGCAATCATTGTATGGAATACTGCATTTGCCAGAGGTTTTTAATCAGGAAAAGGTACCTGTGGTGGTTATCTGTCATGGTTTTATCAGCAGTAAGACAGGTCAACATAGGATGTTCGTCAAAGCAGCCCGGGAATTATGCCAAGGGGGATTTGCTGTTCTGCGGTTTGATTTCAGCGGTTGTGGCGACAGTACCGGTGAGTATAAAGATATCAGTGTGCCACGGCAGGTGGAAGAAACCCGAAGGGTAATTGATTTCGTTGCGCAGTATCCGGCAATTGATGACAGCCGCATTGTTTTGTTGGGGCACAGTCTGGGTGGGGCAGTTGCAACCGTTTCTGCCGCTCATGACAATAGAGTTAATAAACTGATTTTACTGTCGCCGGTAGCAGAACCTTTTAAAGATATTGTAGGCATTGTCGGCAAGGAGTTATATGATCAGTGTCATAAAGACGGAGTCGTAAATTTTCAAGGGTTTGAATTAGGAGCGCAATTTTTTTCTTCTTTAATTGGACTGCAACCGCTGAGTCAGGCTGAATATTTTGGCGGTGATGTGCTAATTGTTCACGGCAGTGGTGATGTAGAAATACCGCTGAACAATGCCCGGCTTTATCAGAATGTTTACAAATGGCGGGGGCGTAGCCATTGTAAACTACAAGTCGTGAAAGGCGCCGACCACACCTATAGTTCAACAGCATGGAAAAGTGAGTGTTTTGATATAATACTTAAGTGGCTGAACAGGGACAGACAAAACGGACCTAGCGTTGTTGATTATCCAGCATTATTGACATCATGATAACAAGACCTCTATTGACTACGGACGCAACTACTCGTGTGAAAGATAGTATTGACGCTTTTGAGGCTATGTAGTAACATATTATAAGATATATGTTAATAGAGCTCTTATCTAGAGTGGTCGAGGGACTGGCCCGATGACACCCGGCAACCGGCGTTATGCGTTGAAGTGCTAATTCCAGCAGGAGCAATCCTGGAAGATGAGAGAAAGGTGAGTCAGATAAACTACTCCTTTCTTTGGAAAGGAGTTTTATTATTTAAATTAACGTAATGGGGGAAATAATGCCTAATAAATTACCGTCAAAGAACACAAAGTCCGGCGGATTAGATCCAGCAGCGCTTGATAAGGTTGAAGTATTGATCAATAATACCTTCCATGGCTCTATTACATTTATTGTTCAAGATGGCTGTGTTATTCAAATTGAAAGAAACGAAAAGATCAGAATAGCCGACCTGCTTCATAATTTATCAGTAGTTAAAACAGTAAATGACATCTCCAAAATACGGGCTAAAATAGTAGAATCGACCAACGGGCTTAAATATGGTCAGGTTGTTGTGGTCATCAAGAACGGAGCTGTCGTACAAATAGACAAGACTGAAAAAAGCCGATTTACCTCGTGGGAGGGTATGGATGGCGAAGGTATTTAGACCAACGATTACCAGGAAACTACAGGATAAAACCGCACTGAAAAGGTGATTATTTAAATTACAATTAATTGGAGGAATTTATCATGGCATTACCAGAAAATTTACGATTTGATTCACTTGCTGTACATGGAGGACAGGAGCCTGATCCGACAACAGGGTCGAGGGCAGTGCCGATTTATCAGACAACAGCGTATAATTTCCGTGATAGCGATCACGCTGCAAATCTTTTTGGCTTATCAGAAGCAGGCAATATCTATACCCGTCTTATGAATCCTACGACCGACGTGTTTGAAAAACGGGTAGCAGCGTTAGAGGGCGGTGTTGGAGCTCTTGCTTTTGCCTCCGGGCATGCCGCTATTAGTGCAGCTATCTTTAATATTGCTCAAGCCGGTGATGAAGTCGTCAGTTCGTCCACCCTGTATGGCGGTACATATAATATGTTTTCCTATACTCTGCCGCGACTGGGAATCAATGTGAAGATTGTTGATGCGAGCGATCCAGAGAATTTTCGCAAAGCGATCACTCCTAAGACTAAGGCTCTCTACGCCGAATTTATTGGCAATCCCAAGATTGACATTTTAGATATTGAAAAGGTTGCGAATATTGCGCATGAAAAGGGGATTCCGCTTATCATTGACAGTACGTTTGCTACCCCATATTTATGCCGTCCGATTGATTTCGGTGCTGATATTGTCATCCATTCTGCTACTAAGTTTATTGGCGGCCATGGTACGTCTATGGGCGGGATCGTTGTAGATGGTGGTAAATTCGACTGGGACAATGGCAAATTTCCGCTTTTGAGTGAGCCTGATCCCAGTTATCATGACTTGCGTTATTCTAAAGCGTTAGGGAATGCTGCCTATATTACCCGGCTTAGAGTTCAAGTGCTCCGTGACCTTGGTGCTTGCATCAGCCCGTTCAACAGCTTCCAGTTGATCCAAGGGTTAGAGACATTACATCTACGTATGCAGCGGCATGTCGATAATGCAAAAAAAGTTACTGAATTTCTTGCTCAACACCAACAAGTTAGCTGGGTAAGTTATCCTGGTCTTAATACTCATCCGGATTATGAGTTAGCGAAAAAATACTTACCAAAGGGCCCGGGGGCCATCCTTACTTTTGGCATTAAAGGTGGTTTGGAGGCAGGCAGGAAGTTTATTAATTCGTTACAATTGTTCTCATTGCTTGCCAATGTAGGTGATGCCAAGTCGCTTGTCATTCATCCCGCTAGCACAACACATTCGCAGCTTTCATCGGAGCAGTTAATCAGCGCCGGAGTACCGGAGGATATGGTTCGTTTATCAATTGGTATTGAAGATGCACAAGATATTATTGATGATCTCGACCAAGCATTGATCGCAGCAAAGTAGTGGTAAGGGAGATGCCATTTATGCAGCAGACCAAACAGAAACTTGATGAACTTATGACTCTGCTAAAAGGGCTTGAGAGTGTTGTTGTTGGCTTCTCCGGCGGTGTTGATAGTGCCTTCTTGGCTGCGGCGGCGTATAAGGTATTGGGGGAAAAGGCTGTGGCAGTAACGGCCTACTCAGAAACCTTATCAAAACATGAGGAGCAGGAGGCAATCGCTATTGCCCGGGAAATTGGAATTAAGCATATTTTGCTTCACATTAGCGAGCTTAACTGTGCCGATTTTGTCAAAAACACTTCAACTCGTTGTTACTATTGTAAAAAAGAACGGTTTGGGGCGCTCAAAAATTGGGCCCAAGTCAATCAATATGCCTGGGTTCTTGAGGCTTCTAATGCCGATGATATATCAGACTACCGGCCGGGAATAAAAGCTGTTGATGAACTGACTGGGGTGCGTAGTCCGCTTTTGGAAACAGGGTTTTCTAAAGCCGAGATTAGGGCAGTGTCAAAGGAGCGGAACCTTCCAACTTGGAATAAGCTAAGTGCCGCTTGTTTATCTTCACGCGTTGCGTATGGGGTGGAGGTTACCGCCGAACGACTTCGCCAGGTTGAACTGGCAGAAGA
>JAQWAQ010000089.1 GCA_028707635.1 Negativicutes bacterium | reverse complement strand
AAGATTGATCTACCATCACATGGTTTTCGGCCAATTTACCAAAGTATTCATCAGGCGATGTAATGACGATATCGCCCTTTGATAAGAAGCGGTGGCCTCGGGTAATATTGCCGCTTTCTACCCCTGCAATCGTAAAAGGTATGATTTCACTGCCATATAAGGCAAGGATCCAGCGAATCGGACGGACAAAACGCATTTCGAGATTACCCCAACGCATATTTTTAGGAAAGTTAAGGCTACTAACGATGGCTGGCAATATTTCGGGCAAGAGTTCACCTACCGGCCGTCCAATATCTTTAATCATTGCATAAACATAGCCATCTCTTATAACCAATTCCTTCACATCGATCCCTTGCCCTTTGGCAAACCCTTGGGCGGCCTTAGTCGGCATACCATTGGAATCAAAAGCTATATTTACAGATGGTCCTTTATTAGAACTCTCTTTGTCACTTTGACGATCAACAACGTCTCTGACAATTAGCGCGAAGCGACGCGGTGTACCCACTACCTGTACTTCACGAAAACCAATCCGCATTTCTGACAGTTGAGACTTGGCTAACATTTCTAATTGCGTAAGGATTCCACGCATAAATCTGGCTGGTATTTCTTCAGTACCGATTTCCAGTAATAAATCCATCTTATTGACCTCCTTTGAGCAGGGGATAACCCAGTTCTTCCCGTTGTGCGAGATAAGCTTGCGCACAAAGTCGTGCCATATGACGTACCCTACCGATAAACGCTGTTCTCTCGCTTACACTAATTGCACCACGGGCATCCAGCAAGTTAAAAGCATGCGAACATTTTAAAACATAGTCATACGCTGGTAAAACAAAGCCTGCTTCAACGACACGAATAGCCTCTTTCTCGTATAGATCAAAAAGCATAAATAGAAGATTTATATCGGCAATTTCAAAATTATAGAAAGATTGTTCTACCTCGTTGCGATGAAAGACATTGCCATAAGTTATACCATTAACCCATTCTAGATCGTAGACATTTTCCTTGCCTTGGATATACATTGCCAGACGTTCTAAGCCATAGGTTATCTCAACAGAAACAGGTTTAACATCAATACCCCCCACCTGTTGAAAATATGTAAACTGGGTAATCTCCATACCGTCTAGCCATACTTCCCAGCCAAGGCCCCATGCACCTAGCGTGGGTGATTCCCAATTATCTTCAACAAACCTAATATCATGTTTATCAGGGTCAATCCCCAGACGCGCTAAACTTGCCAGGTATAAATCCTGAATATTGTCGGGCGACGGCTTCATAATAACCTGAAATTGATGATGCTGAAACAAGCGGTTAGGATTGTCACCGTAGCGCCCATCAGCGGGACGGCGTGAAGGCTCAACGTAAGCAACATTCCACGGTTCTGGCCCTAAAGCCCTAAGAAAAGTTGCCGGATTCATCGTGCCAGCGCCTTTTTCGACATCATACGGTTGCTGAAGAATACAGTTTTGTTCGGCCCAAAAATTTTGCAAAGTCAAAATAATTTCTTGAAATGTCATTCTATTCGCCTCCTTAAGTCATATAAAAAAATACAACCTCCCGTCCACGTAACAAAAAGTTACAGGGACGAGAGGTTTTCCCGCGGTTCCACCCTGATTGGTCATAAGACCCACCTTGTGTTATGGCGAGGTTTACTCTCCGGACTAGAAACGCCAGGATTTCCTCTCGCAGCTTGGGAACGCCTTCACTTGCAATTATCAGGCTTTCACTATTCCTGATTCGCTGCTTGCGCAAGATACTCATTTCCCGCATCGCCATGATTTTGAAATTCTTTGGTGTAAATATATCAAATGTGTTAATGTTTGTCAAACCTTATAGGATATCAATCTTCTTCGGTTCTTCATTAACTGTTGATCCGGCTGATGGCTTATCCTCTTCCCCGTCTCCCTCACCACGAATGACTTCGATAGTGCAACGCTTAAAAACAGCAACCAATACTCCAAGAGCAGCCACCTGCGGAAGGGCAATTGCACCAATCGCTCCCAGAGCAACCGGAATCTCAACTAATGTCTTACCATCATGCTTAACTCGTATTTTATTAATATTACCTTCATGCAGTAATTCTTTTACCTTATCCATAACCTCGGTAGACTTAACACTAAACTCTTCAGTCCAGCTAGTCTGCGTTTTATCATCGAACTCAATCAATGCTTCAACTACATTACCATTGCTTTTCTCAAGAGCCTCTTTGGCTTCACGATAAGACACGCCAGCGCGCTCACGTAAAAGATCAATTTTTTCTAATGTAATCTCTTCCATAGTTATCAGCCTCCTGTTACAATTCTTCATATAAAGTTCCCTTGATAAGGAAAATTTATTGATTGCATCAACTACTTACTACTTGCCTTATAAAATCGAGCGATTTCAGCGGCTTATCAATATGATACTTTAAATAACATATGAGTAACTTTTCAATTTCCACAAGCGCTGCACCGCTCACCTTAAAAGCTGTGGGAGCTTGCCAGTCAAGCTGGAGCAATTTATCTAAAAAATCACCTGCCGCAGCACTAAAGGCAAAACTTTCTGTTGTGCGACATGACGGACAAAGGCCACCGCCGATTGCTGCACTAAAGTAGGCAGGTAATATTAGATCTTTACTACAGCTTGTACAATACGTATATTGCGGTGAAAAGCCTGATAAAGCCAAAAGCTGCCAGGCCCCAGCCAGAACTACAACGCGCGGATTACGTTCTGAAAGCAATCGTAAAATGCCTTCCAATAAATCAAAAATCAGTGGTTCCGGCTGATGATCCGGGCACAACTCAGCCGTCAATTCTGCTATCAATGCCCCATACGCCATATAATCTAGGTTTTCTCGGATTGGACGAAAGGTATTAATTGTTTCATACTGTTTTATATAATCCAAGCCTTTTCCAGGAGTCAATGATATATTAATATGCATAAATGGCTGCATACCGGCTGCCAAACGATTTTTGGGGCGTCTAGCACCATATGCAATCGCTCCTATTTTCCCATGCTCACGAGAAAATAAGGTGACCATCTTATCAGCCTCACCCCAATTGCGTACAGACAACAAGATGGCTTCAGTTTGATACTGTGTCATGTAATTTACATATACTCCATATTGTTTTTGAAATTCCCATTAGTTTCACCCGATCCTTTAGGTTCTATACACGAACGATACGCCAGATAGGCCCCGATATGTCCTGTACTTTGAAAGATCTCCCACATAAGGTCCTTAAGCATCACTTGACATCATCCCTTCGTGCGTTATTTTACTCGAAAATGTCTGCCCCTCTAACTAACGGCTGAGGAAGAAGCGTGGCTTTTACCCTAACTATGCGAAACCCGTTAACCCTTAAAACTTCAAAAACATAATCCCCGATATTTACTTTATCGCTTACTTCTGGACGTCTCCCTAGAAGTCCGAAAATATATCCCCCGATAGTATCTTCTTCATGGTCTTCTAGCCTAATATTTAGAAGCTCAAATACATCATCCAACAGAACACGTCCGTCGAACTCATAACCGTCACTTAATCTTAAAATTTCTGTTTCAACAGCATCATCATGCTCATCCTGAATATCGCCGACAATTTGTTCAAGAACATCCTGCAATGCAACTAATCCGGCAGTCCCACCATATTCGTCAGCAACCACCGCAAGATGAATTCTTTTACGCCGCATCACTTGTAAAAGTTTGGCTACTGACATTCCCTCAGGGATAATGAGAATTTCCCGCATAATGGTTTTGAGGTCTTTTTCAGTAGTACTACACATATCAAAATCCATCAAATCGCGAATATGAATCATGCCTATCACGTGGTCCTTGTCTTCAATACAGAGAGGATATCTTGTGTGATTTGTTTCATGAACAATCTTCATATTTTCCTCAAAAGTCTCGTCAGCAAACAAACAAACCATGTCTTGCCGCGGTACCATGACTTCTCGCGCCAGTCGATCTGCAAAATCAAATACGTTGTCAATCAACTCGCTCTCCATTTGATCCAGCACTCCACCGCGCTGACTAGCGCTAACGATCATACGCAGTTCTTCTTCAGAATGCGCCAAATCAGCTTCTTTGGCAGCTTGGATGCCTAGCACCGCCAAGATTGTTTTGGCGGCATATTGAAGCAAAACAATAATCGGATAACTTAACTTGTGGAAAATGTATAACGGCCACACAATGAATAAGACTAACCGTTCCGCCTGTTGAACGGCCATAGATTTTGGCACCCATTCCCCTAAAACAATATGCATAAATGTAATAATAGTAAATCCTACTGCAATACTGATGGTTTTTACAAGCCAGTCCATCTCTGGAAAATACCCTATAAGCACAGGTTCTATAAACGCCGAGACCACTGGTTCACCAATCCAGCCAAGTGCTAGCGATGCCAATGTAATGCCAAGCTGCGTAGCTCCGAGATAAGAGTCAAAAGATGAAGCTACCTTTAGAGCCAGTTTAGCCCGCTGATTCCCTTGATGTACCAATTCCTCAAGTCTGGTTTTACGTATTTTAACCAGTGAAAATTCAGCTATAACAAAGAAACCATTAATTAGCACCAGCAAAAAAATCGCCAACAAATTAATACCACTAGATAACGGCGACTCGATAGAGCATCTCTCCCCCGAAGGTCACAAGCATCATGCTGCGTAACAGCCAAGCTGTTTATAACCATCTATAAAATATTATGTCCTGTTTACCTATTATAAATTAGCCTGCATTATATCATCATCATAACATCCTTCTTTACAAATCATACCATTCAAAGGGCAGAAAGGTCAACAAATAGAATAGCTACCGACAAAGCGGTAGCTAAAAAAGTCATCTCTATTGATTTACTCATAACCAAAACTTTTAAGAATACCATCACGGTTTCGCCAATCCTTTTTGACTTTAACCCATAAATCAAGATACGCCTTTGATCCTAACAAATTTTCAATATCAACTCGAGCGGTCTGACCGATTTCCTTAAGCAGCTGCCCTTTAGCACCTATAACAATCCCCTTTTGCGAGTCACGTTCGACGTAGATGACTGCTCGTATATATAAGTCGTTATTGCTTCTAGTTGTAATCTCCTCAATATCAACCGCAATTGCATGCGGAATTTCTTCCCGCGTCATATGAAGCACCTTTTCCCGGACGAGCTCAGCTATAAGTAACCGCTCTGGCTGATCAGTGATCATATCTTCAGGATAATATTGCGGTCCTGGTTCAAGATGTTTTTTTATTTCGTCAACCAAATCGTTAAGATTAGTCTTCTCTAATGCCGAAATTGGCACAACGGCAGCGAAATTATACTGTTCGGTATATTTTTGAATAATCGGCAATAGTTCGCGCTTAGATACTTGGTCTATTTTGTTAACAACAAGCATAACTGGCGTTTTTATAGATGCCAAATTCTCCATAATAAACTGCTCGCCCGCCCCTAAGGATGCCGTCGCGTCAACAACAAATAAAATGACATCAACTTCACGCAATGTTCTTGTGGCAGTTTCAACCATATACTCGCCTAGCTTATGTTTGGGTTTATGAATCCCTGGAGTATCGATAAACACAATCTGAGCATCTTCTGTGTTGAGAATGCACAAAATCTTATTACGGGTGGTTTGCGGCTTATCCGACATGATCGCAACTTTCTGACCAATAAGACTGTTAACAAGCGTTGACTTACCTACATTAGGTCGTCCAATTACTGAAACAAATCCTGACTTATAGTTTTCTGATTGATTCATTATTCTTTGCTCCTGTCAAATCGATATTGCTGAATGAAAACGGCAAAAGCTCATCAAGCGTCACTTCAAGCTTCTCCCCTTTCAAATTGCACATGATTATTTTATTTATGTTAAATTCGGCGATTACCTGCCGACAGGCTCCGCATGGTGGTACAGGTTTCTCGGTATCAGCAACAACTGCGATTGCCTTGAGATTCGTTCCGGCCTCTGACACGGCTTTGAAAATGGCCGTTCGTTCCGCACAATTAGTTAATCCATATGAGGCATTCTCAATATTGCAACCTGTGAACACATGACCACTGTTCGTAAGAACAGCAGCACCGACTTTAAAACCTGAATAGGGCACATATGCGCCTTGACGTGCTAATTTCGCAGCTTGTATTAAGTCTTCCATCCTAACCTCCTAATAGCTTGATAATTTTAGGCAAAAACAGCACACCGCCAGCAATTAGCGAAGCCAGCGCCGCTAATAAAACAGCACCAGCGGAAACATCCTTTGCCGCCTTAGCCAGAGGATGGAACTCGGGCGAGACAAGATCCACAACTGCTTCAATTGCTGTGTTAATACACTCGGTCACAATGACTCCCATAATAAAGAGCAATAACAATAAAACCTCATTACTTGGTATTTTTAAACACCATGCCAACAGCAACGCAGCCATGGCCGCCGACAAATGGGTTTTCATGTTTCGCTCTTTTTTTACACAGTAAATAATTCCGGCAAAAGCATGCTTAAACGAGTTAACTATATTCCCGTTACGAATCATTTTAGTCTCTAGAAATGCCAAGGTTCGATAATATGGCTTCTTCCTGATGCCGCATTTTCTGACGGGCATTATCATCTTCATGATCATATCCTAAGAGATGAAGCATTCCATGTACAGTAAGAAAAGCTAACTCCCTTTCAATACTGTGATTATATTCCTCGGCTTGTTGAAACGCTGTCGGGAGGGAGATAATAATATCGCCTAGCAGATCTTCTTCCGGCCCATCAAAAACATCTGGTTCTTCCCCTTCATCAAGTGCAAACGATAAGACATCTGTCGGACGGTCAATTCCACGATAGTCGCGATTTAGCTGATGAATGTACTCATCATCAACCAAAACAAGGCTAACTTCAACCTGCGTTGATATTTCATGAATGTCAGCCGTCTGTTTGAGTACCGCAATCATGATTTGCTCCATGGCTGGCGTTACATTCATTTTTTGTTGAAGGTTGTTTATTACAATTTCCATTTTTCGCCTTCTTCCTTTCTAGTTCTTTCGTAGTCTCTGGATATTCAATTCGACTATGAAATGCACTTGATAGAATTCTAATAAATACATCACCAATAGTGGTAAGATCCCTCAATGTCAAATCACACTCGTCCAATTGCCCGTCATTTAGGCGCTGGCGGATGATTTTTCGAACCATAGCCTCAATCCGATTGATATTAGGCTTAGCTATTGACCGAACTGAAGCCTCGGCGGCATCGGCCAACATAATTAATGCTGCCTCTTTTGTCTGCGGCCGCGGTCCTTCATAGCGAAAGTCAGCTTCAATAATACACTCGCTATGCTCGGTTTCGGTAGCCCTTTTATAGAAATATGATACTAAAGCAGTACCATGATGCTGCTGAACTATGTCAATAATCACTTGGGGGATTTTATATTCACGACAAAGGTCGACCCCATCTTTTATATGCGAAGTCACAATTAATGTGCTTAAAGAGGGTGCCATCTTATCATGGGGATTTATGCTCTCAACCTGGTTCTCAATAAAGAAAAAAGGTCGCTTAATCTTTCCGATATCATGATAATAAGCTCCCACCCGTACAGTAACAGGGTCTGCCCCAACCGAATCCGCCGCAGTTTCGGACATATTTCCAACCATAACACTGTGATGATAAGTACCCGGGGCTTCCAAGAGAAGTCTTTGCAAAAGCGGGTGATTAGGTCGGGCAAGATCTAATAGCTTGATAGGAGTGGTAATACTGAAAGTATTTTCCAAATAAGGAAGAAACCCCGTAGTAATTACAGCCGCCGCGATGCCGCTGCCAATTCCCATTAAACCTTGCATCAACACCTGTGAACTATTTACCTGTTCAATAAACCCAGTTGCAGCAATTACGATAAAATTTATCACTGCAATCAAAATTCCGGTTTTAGTTACACTGTAGCCATGAGCCATCTTGGAAACACTGTATACACCTGCCATACTGCCAATCAAAGCGACAGCAACTGGCCGTAGATCATGGTCAACAATAACCGAGAATAACATCGCTAGTGCAACACTTACCAACAGACCGATTCTGGTATCAATTAATATCGCGGCTAGTAGTGCCCCGGCTGCCAGCGGAGCTGTAAAATCCGAATAATAGTGGGCAAGTTTTGCTAAGAGAAGTGTAACTAAAATAATAAGTCCCAAAAGAACTAATTGTAAATCATTTTCATAAACCGGATGGGCAAACTTATATAAATAGCCCATGACAAGAGCCATAATAACGAGAACAAAAATCGTGAGACCAAAAACTCGCAGTTCGTTTACCTGGCCTTTATGCAAACCTAACTCTTCCATCGCATGAATTTGATCATTTGTTACAACATCACCGCGCCGAACAATAACCTGACCCTTTTTTACTGTGTCACGAACTGGCTCAATACCGGACAACGCGACTTGCTTACGCTTATCAGTTTCCCTTACATTCAGTATATAGTTAGGGCTTAAAAGCGACTGTGAAATGCCGGCAACAATTGTTTCAATGTTTTTGGGAAGTTGCAGTTCCTCTGTTTCAATGACTACATGCTTCCTAGCGACATCCAGGTCATCATCCCTAATGCCGCGTTGAAAATATTTGCGTAAAATGCTGCGAGTCTGTCCTTCCGCTTTAGCTAATTCGGTTTCATCCAAATTAACAAGCGCTGAAATCACTGTACCTGGCAAGGAAGTAGTGATTTTTTGTTGGAGTTTATTCTCTTTTTCATCTGGCGAGCGCAGAGTAAGATCAAAAGCCGCAGCCCGTGCCTCATTAAAAATTGACGTCACACTTTCATCGGCCTTAGTGGCCACAGTAATATTAAGATCATAGACATTGGCAACACTAGCCAAAACGTCTGACTCCAACTTCTTAGTTTTGCCAATATCAACATAAGACACCGTACGCGGTGAAATAACATCTCTATCACTTACCTGCCCGGCCAGAAATGAGACCTTGTCCGGTATAAAATCAGCCGATAAAATAACCATGAACAGGAAAAAAAAGGCCAAACCTAGTACGATTCGGCGGGCAGTTGGCTTGGTATAAAAACTAGCCGGTAACGAAAAGAACTTACGCAACCTATTATTTAGAGATATCATATTTATTCACTCCAACCAAGCCGTCATCCTTGCTGTTGCTCGTACAAATCATAGGCTTTGACAATCCGCCCTACAATCTCATGCCTGATGACGTCGTGTTCTGTTAATGATACACACTCAATCCCTTGGACATCACGAAAAACCTGTTGGGTTTGCTTAAGACCGGATGGTGTTCCAGGCGGTAAATCAACCTGGGTTATGTCTCCTGTCACAACCATCTTAGAGCCGAAACCGAGCCTGGTTAAAAACATTTTCATCTGCCGCGGGGTAGTATTTTGGGCCTCGTCAAGAATGATAAACGAATCATTCAAGGTTCGCCCGCGCATGTACGCAAGTGGAGCCACTTCAATAATATTTTTAGCCATGTACTTCTGAAATGTTTCTGTCCCCAAAATATCATAAAGGGCATCATATAAAGGTCGCAAATAGGGGTCTACCTTCTCCTGCAAATCGCCAGGCAAAAATCCCAGTTTCTCACCAGCCTCAACAGCTGGGCGAGTTAAAATTATACGCTCAACCTCTCTGTTTTTTAAGGAAAATACTGCCATTGCAACAGCAAGATAAGTTTTCCCAGTTCCTGCCGGTCCTATACCAAAAGTGATATGATGATTCCTAATGGCCTCAAGGTAACATCGTTGGCCAAGTGTCTTGGGTTTTATATGACGCCCACGGATGGTTACCAATACAGTATCACTAAACATCTGATGAAGATGATCCGAACGGTCTTCTTTAACCATTCGGATGCTGTATCTTACCTCATGGCGAGTCACTGCATTTCCTAACCGATATAAATATAATAATTCATTAAATAATCTCGCAACTCTGTTGACTTCATCCAGATCACCGCTAATCACTATCTCATCGCCACGGGTCGCTATTCTGCTATTAAAACTTTCACTAATCAATCCTAAATATTCATCATTATGACCTAGGACTGCAACTGCTTCTAAACTGTCATTCAATCGAATCCGTTTCTCATTTGTTGGCTGCAAAAACTAGCCTCCCTATAAAATTTATTGGCCTAATATTGCAACACTCCGACCTATTTCTTCAATACTTTCTATACTTACCTTTACCCGGACGAGATTTGGTTCCGCAGCATCTAACACTTCACTCGTACGGGACAATATCTGTGCAGTCTCCGGTACTAAGTTCTGAACTGCTAATAGCGCCTTTGTTCTGGCCTCATCCCGCGCTTCTTCGGTCGTTTTCGCCGCCCATAAGGTTTTCACTTCATGATAGATATTAATTTCAGATTCGACAGTAAGACCGCTATTCCTCCACACTGGAATTTTTTTGTGGATTACCTCATTTTCAAACTCGGCTTCCGGATCAAGCTTAGCACTTTTTAGGGGGATTTGGTTACTTCCGATTTTGATATTAATGGCCATTTCCCGATTACCCGTTCGTTCATGATGAAAAACTGTCATTTCTGCTTCACCATATGTTTCATACCACACCCGAGCTTTCACTATACCATTCGCCTTTATAAGCTGGGGTGGAACATTATTTTTTATTGATTGTCCTGCCTCGTCGACTACTGTTTGCTCAGGAATAATCCCTGTTATGAGTAAATCACCCTTTTTAACAGTATCGCCTTTTTTCACCATAGGCTTGCCTGCCAGAGCAATGAACTCGATGATCACCCCATCTTTGCCAGCAACAATATCAGTCGGTGCCTTATCTTCCTCTCGAGGCATTGTTTTTTCGACAATTTCAATTTCAGCACGTGTGCCTGAAAAAGACACGCCTACCCAGGCCACCTCCGGGATAGCAAGTAAAATTTTCTTTTCAATTTGCTTAGCATTCACAGTATTTTTTTCACTGCCTGGTCTAAGACCATTTTGAACAGCAATCTCCCTGATCATTGTATCAGACAACTGTTTCGTTCCGATTATATCAACAAACCATATGTACGAAGTCATTATATTAAGTAAAATTAAACTAGCAACAGCCCCAAACAGCATCATTTTGCGCTGTTTCACCCGTTTTATCAAGAAAGGAAGTCCACGGTACGCTACAACACGGATTTTCACTTGACTTACCCGCGTTATTGGACGAATACGGAAAAAATCATTAAGCCTCATACTGGCGTATAAATCGTTATCGTGCTTTACAATATCCCATAAGAGAATGCGTTGCGCCATACATAGATTAACAAACCTCTCCGTCATAATCCCTTTAATACGTATCCTCACCATACCATTAATATAATTGGCTATATTAAGTGTCATAAGTTACTTCCCTCACTGTACCCTCTATCAAAATCTGTTCGACTTGCAGGTTGCTCAACATTAAATGATTGCCATTTACAATTAACTCTCCCCGACTTAGCTTGATACGTACTAATGACGGAGTGTATTCAATGATGCCTTTGTGATTTTCAATCAATAGCTGTTGATTTCCCAGCATAGTGATCCTTGGCAAATCAAGTACAATGTCTTGCGGTATTTCGAGAATTCCAGCCAATTTTTGCAATCCTCTTTTACGATACTGCATTACACTCCCTCCCTTCCTATAAAAATGTATGCTCAAAACAAATGTTTAGTACATTAGAACTTGGGTTACGCCAGCAACCACACGCGTTAATTGCGTTAATTGGCCCTTGTATCATTAACGATATAATAATGCCAGTTTGACCAACTAAAAAACTGTGCTTAGATTCATCTTTATGAATCCAAACACAGTTTTTACACCTAATGATTTTATCCGATGACTAACCTGCTCTAAAGACTCTCGCTTCTATAAGAGGGAGTAAGAGCGGCTAAATCCCTGGATACGGTTCGACCAGGATTTAGGTGGAGTTAAAACTCCATCTAAATCAAGTCTCACTTTAGAATATATGATTGGTTGGCAAAATTTGCATATCTGCCTCAGTTAAGAGACTGCCAACATTGTACCGCTTTGCCAGAAAGTCTTCAAATTTATGAACCTTTACCGGAGCAGCAAACCGCATATAATTAGTTGCTACAATCATTTCACCACAATCG
>JAQWAQ010000088.1 GCA_028707635.1 Negativicutes bacterium | reverse complement strand
CAAGAAGTTGATTATACGGGGATCCCGTATATGCACAAAAATTAAAAATTAACAGAATCAAATAGGTTATAAGAGCGGAAAGATAACCACAACTGGGATGACAACCCCGAAGATGTGGAAACGCCAAAGCTCACAGGGATACCGAAAACTTTCTAGGTTGTGCCTAAAGTCCCTAGGTAAGCAGGAGTCTAGTCCGCTCCCTTATCGCTCTTATAACCTATTTGGATAAAAAAGAAAGGAGGTGCGAATATGTGCGAGATAAGTGAAGAGATTTTCACGCTGGAAGACGAGCGTTATGAGAATGAACAGTATCTTGAGAATAAGAAAAACGGCATTTATCTTTCTGCCAATTCCGAAGAAGTAAAGAAAGATGTCAGAGCGGTAAGGATCAAGAAGCTTTATCCGGAAATTCTGTTCAGGTTTACAGTCGGAGACGCGCTAGGTATTGCCGGAGAGATGATTGCAAGAGATATGGATTTGATGTTTGAGATAGCTTAAAAATTTAAAAAAAGAAAGGAGGTGGAAAAATGGCAGATTGCACAAAGGGGAAGGCAGGCATTTGTTTACATTCCAAAGGAAAAGTTTGTCACCGTGCATGCGGTGGAGCAAATCACGGTAAACAACCTGGACTTTTTAGAGAAATTGAAAAACCGCAATTAGAAAACGGATATTGGATCGATGCAGAAAATATCAAAAAAATTCCAGCTATGATCCATGTACATGACAGGAAGTGTCCTAAATGCGGATTTCCCGAAACGGTATATATTCGTAACGCAAAAACAGGGGATATCTTGGTTGAATACTGCAGTAGCAAAAAATGCGACTGGAAAAAGATTTTTTTAAAAAATTGAACATTTATCAAAAATTGAAGCCGTGGGAGGGGGATAGCGCTAACAATAGTTTCGTTCAATTCTATTGTTGCTCTTCCTCCCACGTGCAAAACTTACAAAACCTATGAATAAAGAACTAGTATTTCGCAAGGCTGAGCGTCAGCAAGTCAAGCTGCGCATCAGCCTGTCCGGTCCTTCGGGATCCGGCAAAACATATTCCGCGCTTAAACTTGCGCGCGGATTAGTCGATAAGTGGGAAGAGATTGTTCTCATTGATACAGAGAACCATCGTGGTGACCTGTACTCACATCTTGGAGACTACAACATCTTGACGCTTGAAGCTCCGTTTACGCCGGAGAGGTTCATTGAAGCAATCCACTTGTGCGAAGAGAATGGCGTAAAAGTAATTATTATTGATTCTTCCTCTCATGAGTGGGACGGAATAGGCGGCTGTTTGGACGCTAACGATAAGTTAGCGCAAGCGAAATTCAAGGGCAACACCTGGGCGGCGTGGTCAGTTACCACGGAGAGACATCAGCGCTTCATTGAATCAATAATCGCTTCCCCTTGCCACATCATAACCACAATGAGAAGCAAGACCGATACCATCCAGACTGAAGACAAGAAAATTAAAAAGGTGGGATTGAAAGATATTCAGCGCGAAGGGTTCGAATACGAAATGACCGTAGCTTTCAATATTGACAGGGAAAATCATATGGCTCTGGTAAGCAAGGATAATACCGAATTATTCGAACACCGCGACCCGTTCACTATTACCGAAGAGGACGGAAAACTGATAAGGGAATGGAACCAAGGGGGGACAGACCCAGAAGAGACAAAAAAGAAGGAAAAAGCAAAAGAAAGACTCGCTCTTACAGAAGAATTCAAAGAACAATTGAAGGAGCTAAAAATGACCAAGGCGACGTGGGAAAAAGCGGTAAAAAGTAAATGGGAGGACTTGAGTATAGAGGAAGAGCGGAAATGGATTAAGAAGAATCAATTTAAGATAGACACAGAAAAAACCAAGACCGAGGAAGGGGGCGAAAAAATATGAACATCCAACAAAAAGCCGAAAGGCTGCTGCAAGCGAGAGAGGCAGTAAATGAATTGGAAGCACAACTTAAAATCCTCAAAGCTGAACGGGACACGATGCAAGATGACGTTATGGCACATCTCAAGAGACAAGGATTTGCCTCCGTAAAGACTGCAAGCGCCACAATCACAATCGCCACAAAGAAAACTTTACGGGTGCTGAACGAGAGAGAATTGATAACAGAGTTAAAGAGCAAGGGACTTAACGATTATGTATGCGAGTCTCTTAATAAGGATCTATTTAAGCCGCTTGCCAATAAACTTAAAAAAGAAGGCAGGATCATGGCAGGAACTGAACTTGTAGAGACGGAATATATATCAATTAAGGAACCTAAAAAAGTTAAATAATTTATTTAAATAAAAAAAATGAAAGCAATTAATGATTCCAGCCGAAAGGCTAACGTGTCTAAGTTCCTTAGGGGTTCTGATCTTCTAGTAGAACCGCAAAAGCTTTTCTTCATTACTATCATAACGAGAAAGCGCGAGAATGAAGAACGAGGAACAAAGTGGACTGAAAATGTTTTTCTTTGTATGGACATGGAAGGAGAAGACAAGGTAATTACCGAGATTTCCAACTCTGCTCTATGGCGAGAAATTGATGAAATTGATCCGGAAGTTGGGCAATTATTTGAATTTTCGGCGGAAGATGTAGGTGGAAACTATCCAATAATTCACGCCAAGCTTATTAAGGGAAAAATAATGGAAGGAGCGGAAGCAGATTATGACCGCTTAATGGATGAATGGGGCCAGAAAGAGGACAGCGAAGACGGAGAGTCTTATGAAGACAATGAAGGAAACAGTGAAGCGTCAAAAGCGGGAAGAAGAGTTTTGGAGGATAAAAAGAATAAAGAGAGAGAAGAAGATGAGATCACGATTGATGATATACCCTTTTAGCACAAGTTTTGTGCATAACCAGAAAGATATACACAAATTTAACTGATTTTTGTGCATAATATGAAAGCAATAAAACGCGAAATCTATATGATTGCGTCCAAGAGCCGGCGCGGAGAGAAACATAAGGTCGAACTGCTTTTCTTACGCCTATGGCAGTGCGACTGTATGAGCTTCGAGATGAGAGGGAAATGCTCGCATATCGAAGAGGCAATAAAAATAAAAGAAAGTCATGTCGAAGAAGAGAATGATCGACACAAAGTTCTGGTCAGATAGTTATGTACAAAAACAAGAAAGGGACGAAAGCTATTTGTATTTATATTATCTTACCAATGAACACGGAAATATTTTAGGTATCTATGAACTTCCAAAAAGGACAGTATATTTTGAAGCGAAATTTGAGAAGATTGAGGCAGATTCTATTATGGAAAAGTTTGAAAAAGATAAAAAAATACTGTATTTCGGTGATTGGGTATTTATTATAAATTTTTTAAAATACCAGAATATAAAGAGTCCTAAGATTCAGGCAGGAATAAAACTAGAATTAGACAAAATTCCGCTTGAAATAAAGAAAAAGATAAAGAGCAAATTAGGAGAAAGTATAGAAAAATGGATACAACATAGATACGGTATCAATACCGTATCGCATTCTAATTCTAATTCTAATTCTAATTCTAATTCTAATCTCTTGTCGCAAAACTTCGTTTGCGACGATATGGATTTTGAAAAATTTAAAGAATTATTGGAAAAGACACAACGGCGGTACTTGATGATTATAGTCGACTATGCAGAGGAGAAAAGAATAGACCTTAAAACCGGACCGCAATGGTGGGATCTTGTCGAGCGAAATGTCCGAGTGGCAAAGAAACTTGAAAAATACGACGATGACCAAATTAGCAAGGCAACGCGCAAAACAAAAAGATCATCCGAGAAAAAAGATTTTGACTGGACATTGGAAACGGTGTTCAAAAATTTAATGAAATAATCATGTTGGAAAAAACAGAATACGTGGTATTAAAAAAAATTCCACAAATGACAACCGAGGAAATTAAACATGAATTGGGAAATTGGGGAGAAGAATATCTTGCACATAGAATCGGTAATCAGCAATGGGACAATGATCTGCTTTTCGGAGAAAGGGAAGGAATAGTGCAATGGCTTACAAGCAGAAAAGTTATCAGCAGGAAAAAAGGGGAATACAAAAATGTAATCTTCAATTACGACTTCATCGTTAATTTAAGGGAATGGAAAAACTTCGAAAGAAAACTTGAGCTATGGCGAGAGTTGGAAACTAGAAGGTATCGCGCGACATTGGGAGAAGATGAATACAGAAAAAGTATTCAAACAAAAATTTGCACCATGAGAAAACAGTTGAATTTTATAAAAAATAATTCATAAAACATGAAAACCAATGTGGAGGGCGTGGAAGAAGAAATAAAACGTCCGATAAAATTCTTGTTCTTTGACACGGAAACTACTGGGTTGCCAAAAGATTGGATAGCGCCGGCAACCGAAACGGACAATTGGCCGAGACTGGTACAGCTGGCTTGGGCGGTATACCTGAACAATGAGCCGATAATTGAGCGCAACTTAATCGCTACTCCTTCGGACTTTGAGATTCCGGAAGAAGCGGCAAAAGTGCATGGAATAACTACGGAAATTGCGAAACGCCGAGGTTATCCGCTTGAGAATATATTGCGATTTTTCGGCAGCGACCTCATGAGTTGCGATGCGATAGTGGCTCACAATATCGGGTACGATTCCAAGATTATGGGCGCGGAATTTTACCGGACTAAGAATACGGATTTGATGGATGAAATTTCTCTTAAACCTCAGTTCGACACCATGATCGCCGGAACGGACTATTGCAAGATTCCGGGAAACAATGGCGGATATAAGTGGCCGAAATTATCCGAACTTCATTTCCGGCTTTTTGGAGAAGGGTTTGATGGAGCACACGATGCTTTCGCCGATACAAATGCTTGTGCTAGATGTTTCTTTGAACTTGCAAAGAGGGAGGTGATCGAAATATGACAGGAGAAGATAGAAAGAAACTTGTCGGATGGACAAGAAAAAAGTATCCGACAATGTGCGACAAATACAGTGTCAAAATTTCAATTTTTATCGAAAATATTCCTGGAGAAATGACACTCAAAGAAGCTAAGGGACAGATAGAAAAAGAGCTCATTAGTATTAACCAGGAAGCAAAAAAATAACAAGGTGCGAGTTTATATATAATTTATTTTAAAAAATCTATGAAAAAAATATTATCAATTTTGTTCTTATCACTGGCTTTAGCCGGTAACGTGAGTGCCAAAGAAGTTTGCACAACAACGAATCAAGAAACCACAACTAACATTTGTCACACTGAGAGCGTGCCAAGTACTCAAAACGTATGCAGCACCGTAACCACTTACAGCACTGAAAACCAGTGCCACGAGGAGACCTATTACACTACCGACAAGGTGTGTGCCTTCTCGTTTCTCGGAGTGTGTTTTAAATGGAATTACATCCAAACCCCGCACCAAAAAACGGTATGTCAGGAAGTCCAGGTTCCGCAAGAGACGCAAGCATGCCAAGACGTAACTACTTATTCAGATCAGCAAGTTTGCGAGGATGTGACCACTACCGAACCAGCGGAAACTTGCGAAGATATTCCGGATCCAGTAGTTGAACCGGAAAAACCAGTAATCCAAAGTGCAATTGTTTTTAAGATTCCGGCTATTACTGATTATTCTTATACCAAGCTGATGTCCGGAGTTTACGAATTTCACTTTACCGGAAAAAATTTGGAAAACGGAAAAATAAAGTGGGGGGCAAATGCGATTGATGTTTCATTTACGAAATGGGAAAAATACGAAGACACAAAACTTGTATATATTCCGGAGTATCAAAAGCAAGTTGTCTTCTGGGTCCGCAATGGCCAGAGTACGGGAAAGATTTTGACGGTTAATTTATAAGATTAAAAAAAATCGGAAAAGAAGGTGATAACAAATGTCTAAAGAAAAATCGCCTAAAAAGGAAACCAAAAAGCCGAAAAAAGGCGGAAAGAAGTGCTAAATTTTACAAACTAAAAAATACGATTATGAATTTCGGATCAGTATTACAAGGATTAAAAGAGGGCAATTGTTATGCTCGCGAGAATTGGAACGGCAAAGGAATGTATATCGAGCTTCAAACCCCTACGGAGCTTAGCAAGATGACAAGGCCTTATATCTACATGAGTCCGATAGACGGACAACTGGTGCCCTGGGTAGCAAGCCAGACAGATATGCTTGCAGAAGACTGGGTAAAAGTTAAATAATTATTTTTATACGAAAATGAACATAAAAGAATTCAAGTCAGGAGACATAATAACAAGAGTAGCGCAGAACAAGTATGGCGATAGGTTATTTATGATGGAGAAAATGGAATTTATAGGCATGGAGGTGGGAATAATATTCGTTCTTAACTTAGAAAACAACTATGGGAGGAACGGGGGAACATTTAAACTTTCCGAAGATATTTATTCTGAGGGATGGGATTTCTATCCGCTAGGATTGGAAGAGGAAGGAATAAAAAGATCTAAGGAACTATTCCCGGATAGATGGGAAATAGCCGATAAGCCTAGCGGGCAACTAGGGAACACTCTCAGATGTGCGTCATCATCAAAATAAGAATACAAAGCCGGTGAAATTCCGGCATAAGGGAGAGTGGCGAAATGGTAAACGCAAGCACGTAGAGTATCCTACCACCAACAAGCGGCGGCTTAAAACAGCCCGAATGCCGAAAGGATAAAAGCGGAGGTTGGTTAGATGGATATGTAAATATCAAGACAAACAAAAGGCACTACGTAATTCACTTGATGTATATATTGCAGGTTCGAATCCTGCCTCTCCCACAAGACCACTAAGTCCCTGCGAAAGCATACGAAGTATTAAGCTGGCTTAAGACAGACTTGACAGAGGTATCTAGGGTCATACGCAAGGAATATTTTTCCTTGTCCTGCGGTGGCGGACAGTGAGCCGTCTATGGAAAGAACCAATATGCGGACGTAATGACGATTACTAATCTCGGTCATATTGCGATATTGAAAGAGAATAGCTATCTGCAAGTCAAACCTTGCCCGCAGGACTGGGAAAAATAAACTTAATTTTTAAATCAAATAAAATGCTTGAAAAAATTTATGTAACGGAGATTTGCGAAAAAGATGCTACAAAATGGTTTTTATCATTTGGAAAACCGATGTTTCAAGGAGGAGAATCTATTGAAATAGACGAAAAAACCGCTAAGGAATTGCTATTTTCAAAGAATGATCATTATACATGTATCAGATTATTCAAAGACGGAGACACTTTTATTGCGATGGACGGGGAAAACCTGCAAGAGAGCAAAAGAGTAGGATTGGGGGAAAGCGAAGACGAGGCTTTAATGGGATTCATTCTGGACAATAGAGAGGAAGTTAAAAAGATGGTAGATAAAATATTTAGCAAAATAAACGTACAAGAAGAACATAAAAATATTTGTTTGAAATGTAAAAAAAATAGAATCTGCGCTTATCGAGATGACCTCAAAGAAATGACAGAAAAAGAAGAAGATAAAGAAGGTGAAATTGCAATGGTATCTTGCGTATTTTTTGACGAGGCATAACGCCTCACCCTTGCCACCTTAGCTCAATGGTAGAGCGGTTGTTGTCCAACGACATAGCAGAAAACCAAATGATTATTGGTTCTATGCAATGCAGACTCCAATCAAGTCTTGCGTGTTGCCAGTTCGATTCTGGCAGGTGGCACAATGTATACAAACTTAAAAATAACAAAACGAAAATGAGACAAAAGATACTTGATCCATGCTGCGGCGGCCGCATGTTCTGGTTCGACAAGCATAATCCGAACGTGATATTCGGAGACATAAGGAATGAAAGACATATTCTGTGCGACGGGCGAAAGTTGGAAGTAAAACCAGACAAAATAATGGATTTTCGCAACTTGGAATATCCAGACAAAACTTTTAAACTTGTGGTGTTTGACCCGCCGCACCTCAAGGGGGCGGGAAGGAACGGTTGGATGGCCAAGAAATATGGAGTGCTAGATAAGGATACTTGGCGAGATGATTTGAGGAGGGGATTTTCTGAATGTTGGCGAGTTCTGAAAAAAGACGGAATACTAATATTCAAGTGGAATGAGCATAGCATCAAGCTCAAGGATATCAGAGATTTATTCCCGGCGGATCCGCTCTTCGGACATACTACGAACAACAAGGGTAATACTCATTGGATTTGTTTTATGAAATTATGAAAAACCTTCGCTACATCTGGCTTGCCGTAGACGCCAAAAACCAAATAGCCTATTACGTCAGAGTATCCAACAAGCGTGATAGATTAAATCCTACCGCATATCTCAAGGCTGATTGGAGACTTGCCACGCTTCCGCTGGACGTGATTTTAAAAACCTTCCCCGATGTTAATGCCATATATGAAGTGCATTACGGAGGGCAACAATCATTTAAGTTTTAAAACTATGGAGCAAAAACAAACAAATTTTAACATCGAAATATACCAATTCCTTGCCGTTATATCCGCAGCGATAGCCGCAATGGTGTGCAGGGATATCCTGTGGGGCATATATTTTATCTTATTTTCTATATATTGCCGATTAAGTACTTTAACCTTGAAATAATATGGAACAATCAAAACAATTAGTATCAAGAGAACTGGCAGAACGGATGAGGGAATTGGGATTTGCGCAGGAGAGTTATTTTTATTGGGTAGGAAAAGAAAAAGATAAATTATTTATAAGTCGGGATACAAGATATGTTTATGCGAATTGTGACGATTTATTTGAAACTGATTATCCATTTGTTTATTCAGCTTTCAGCGTTGCCGAGTTGGGGGAGATAATAAAATATGTTACACCTAAAGATTTCGTTGACGCATACATGGAAGTCATGGACTTTACTGAAGAAATATTTAAGAAAGAACCAATACCTTGTATGATAGTAAACCTCATGACTCAGCCAGACATTCCAGCGCAGATGTTAATATGGCTTGCCGAACAAGGCATTATAAACCCTAAAGAGATAAAGATATGAAAATTGGAGACAAGGTAAGAATAAAAGAAGGTGCAAAGTATGGTCAAGATTTTAGATTTCCTTTTTGGGGAAAAAATAAAACCGTATTCACCATTAAAGAAATAAGCAGGAAAAACTTAATATTTTTAGTAGCTCCTGGATATGGAGAAAAAGGGAATTACGGAAACGGTGGAGTCAGTGTGTATGGCGAGAATTCCTTGGAATTGGTGGAGAAAAAAAACCCTATAACCAAAGAAGAATACAAAGCGAAGAAGATTGATTTATTCGAAAGACAATTCTGCAATATTTCAGGAATGATAGAAAATAGGGGATATACAGGAACTAAAGAAGAATTAAAATCCTTCCTCTCCCAGACGATTGATGAGCTGGAAGAAATAGCAAAAGAAGAAAGAATGTTAGCTCAAGCAGAAGCACAATTATTGGGATATTCCCTATGTGCCGAAGGATACTCTTTATCAGAACTTGTCACATCGATGGGCTTGACTAAAAAAGAATTGAAACAACTCAGAAAAACCTACAGTCTTGAATATTTGGATAGGATGGAAAAATCAGAATGTATGACATTAGAAGAGATAATTAAAGGTAATTAGACGCCTGCATAGCCGAGGCAGAGAGGATGAGAGATTTATCAATTAAGGGTAAGATATGAAACAAACACCAAAATTAGTTAAGTCACCAATATCATCAAGGTGGTATATCGTGACAAAATATAAGTGGATAGACGAGGAAACAGGACAATTTGAAGCGTTGGAGAAATTCGATATAACGGATCAGATAAATATGTATTTTATGGAAAGAGAACAATATATGTAAGAGATTTAATTAAGTAAGGGGAAAGTATGAAAAATTGTATAGAATGTGCTAATTGCAGACAAGAACACGAAGTATCGGAAAATATATCGCTTGAACGGTTAAACCAAGAAGCGGATGAGTTTTTTAAAAAGCATAAAACCAGAATAGGAAAATGTTATTGCAAAAAAGAACATCTGTTCCTAAGAACGTATAAAATAGAGGACTAACCTTGTCCTCCTTGAGCAGTCGTGGCATCGCAACGTCAGTCGGGTTCCGGTACGATGAGAGTCCAAAAGGAGATAATCGTTGCCCGTTGCAAGTCAAACCTTGCAGACTGCGGAGGCGAGACAGGGTTGGATGGACATAGACGGAATGGGACATTTTGTAGGAGGTAAGAATGGAAGTTATGAGGATGAACAAACTAGGGGATTGTTTAATTTCGCTAAATCCGTAGAAGAGCAGGAAGAAGAAGTTTTAATTAAGTTAGCGGATATTATATGTTAATGAAAAATAAAAAAATCAAACGTTTTCGTCGTAGATTAGAACGTGAAATCAGAGAATATTTGCAGGGTGAAGAAAAGATTAGATGGATCTGGGGATATTCGTTGCGCGATATGCCCATAAAAATGCTTATTGGTATCGTAATATTTTTAAGGAGTAATTTTTATAAGACTAGATTTTAAAGCGAAAAAGCAGTATAATGTAGTCATAATAAGTCCTTGCAAAAGCGATCTATGACCGCCGATGTTTGGGCTTATTTTTATTTTATGCAAACAGCAAGAGCAAAAAAAACTGCAAAGATCATTGCGGAAAATGGTGGAAACAAACCAATAAGTCAGGCTATGAAAGAAGCTGGCTTCAGTGATGCTTACGCGAAAAATCCTCAAAAATTGACGCGCACAAAATCTTGGAAAGATATAATGGACAAATATCTTCCAGATGAGAAGCTAGGGAGAATTCATAAGAAGCTTTTAGAATCCAAAAAATTTACATCGCGGTCCTTTCCGTTAGATATGGAAGACGATAATATTAGGACTATTATTCGTGCTGCCGGAGCAACCCCTCTTCGAATCTTTGAAGGCAAAAACGAAGCGGACATTGAATGTAAAAAATGTTTCTTCTCTTATCCGGATAACATGGTAATCGACAAAGCGTTGGATAAGGCATATAAGCTCAAAGGCAGATACTCCGAGACTATTGAGGTTAAATCTAATCTTCGCAATCTTTCCAATACTGAGCTTATGGAGAGGATAAATGAATTAAGCAAAGTATTAAAGAAAAAATAATGAATCAAATTACAGATTGTAATATTTTTAAGAAGTAATTTTCCTAATTGTGTATGATCAGCGAAGACTTCCAAACATTATTAGCCTCTGACGATATCGAAGAGCAGCAAGCGGTGCTTCGAGAATTGCGCGAGGAAGAAGCTTATCGCCTGCAGAATGAGCGCTATCGCTATTATGAGCCTAACGGAAAATGTGAGGAATTTATTAACGCGGTCGGGTCGGACCAGTATTTTGTCATTCTTTTTTCTGCTGCCAACGGTGTAGGCAAGACAACTTGTCTTTGCAATATTGCTGTCAATCTGATGTATGAGAATCCGGATAATCCTTGGTTTGACGCAAAATTGTATAACGAATGGCCATATCCGAAGAAAGGAAGAATTATTTCCAACCCTAAGAATCTGGAATCCGGGCTTATCAACGACCTCAAGAGCTGGTTGCCCAAGAATCGATATACTGCCAAGAAGATGAACCGGCCTTTTGACAGTTATTTCGAAACCGATACCGGATGGACCTTTGACGTTATGAGTTATGAGCAGGCGCCGGAAGAATTTGAGTCTGTGACGCTAGGCGTTGCGATATTCGATGAACCGCCGCCATATTCAATTTTCAAGGCCACGGTCAGCCGTATGCGCAAGGGGGGAATTATAATCATCGGCGAAACTCCGATTGGCGGATCATCGGCGTGGATATATGACAAACTTATTACCAACCCAGACAATGAATTTCGCGAACACGGCAAGACATTCTACATCGAAGCGGACGTGGAAGCAGCCTGCAAGCAGCACGGCGTGCGCGGACACCTGGAGCACGAACACATTCAGGCCATGACCGCCAATTACACGGAAGACGAGAAGCAGGCGCGTATCTACGGCAAGCCGTCGCACCTGATCGGGCTAGTGTATAAGCAGTTTTCTCCGAAGATTCATGTTATCAAGCCCTTTGATGTTAATCTGCGCGATTACACGGTATATGAGGCGCTGGATACGCATCCACGCTATCCGGACCGCGTCGTTTGGATAGCCGTTGACCGCAAGGGGCAAAAATATGTAATTGACGAATTATCGATTGGCAAAGTGGGAATCGAGGAAGAGGCGGCGCGAATCAAAGAGAAAGCGTCCAAATATCGGGTCGAGAGGCGATGGATAGAGCCAGGCGCGTTTGTGAAGGCGCAACACGAAGAAGGCAAGAGTACCGCGGAGAAGCTTGCAGAT
>JAQWAQ010000087.1 GCA_028707635.1 Negativicutes bacterium | reverse complement strand
CGATCTCGATGATAGGTTATGGCAAACCGATGGGCCTCATCGCGGATGCGCTGGACAATATAGAGTGTCTGCGAATGCCGCGGCAGAATGAGCGGATCACTCTCGCCTTCCTGGAAGAGATGCTCGAATTCTTTAGCTAGACCAACAACATTAACATCAGCCAGTCCAACACCCCGAATTACGGCAAGTGCTGCATTCAGCTGACCCTTGCCACCGTCAATAATAATCAGGTCAGGCAGCGGCTCGGTCAAGTGCCGGTAACGCCGTTCGACCACTTCCTGCATCGAACGGAAATCATCCGGTTTTCCTTCAACAGTACGCAATTTGTAGCGGCGATAGTCCTCTTTTTTAGGTGCTCCGCCCTCAAACACAACCATCGATGCGACTGTCTCCGCTCCTTGAATATGCGAGATATCAAAGCACTCCATACGATCTGGTGTTTTATCCATTCCAAGATAACGGCCCAAATCAGCAGCTGCCCCTTCAGTCTGTTCGTTGCGCGCCTTAATTTTTGCGGCTTGTTCTTCAAGAACAATGACCGCATTCCCGACTGCCATATTGACAACATCTTTCTTGGTGCCGCGTTTGGGTGTTTCAACAAAAACTTTTCCGCCTTTAAGCTCGGTCAACCAGCCAGCTAGCAGTTCCTGGTCGGAAACGTCAAGCGGCAGCAAAATTTCCCGCGGAATGAAAGTTGCCCGACTATAATACTGTTTGATAAATGCGGCTAAAATATCACTATCAGCTTCATCTTCACTGCCGCCCATGAGAAAATGATCGCGTCCCACCATTTTTCCGCTGCGAATAAAAAAGACCTGAACACAAGTACCCATGGCTGTCCGAGCTAACCCCAAGGCATCCTGATCACCGGAACCAGTGACAATATTTTGCTTCTCAATGACCTTTTCAACAGCCGCTAATTGATCACGTACCTTGGCAGCAACTTCAAATTCGAGATTTTCGGCCGCATCAGCCATCTGGTGCCGCAAATTACGAATCACATCATCGCTGCGCCCCTCCAGGAACAAACACACGGCTTTAATCATGGCTGCATACACTTCAGCATCGACGTTGCCGGTGCAAGGGGCCAGGCAGCGTTTGATATGATGTTCAAGGCAAGGACGCTTGGCATCAAGGTGGCGGCAGTTACGCAATGGAAACAGCTTCTTGAGCAAGCGCAGCGTTTCGTGAACGGCTCCGGCGCTAGTATAGGGACCAAAATATCGCGCTCCGTCCTTTTGCACCTTGCGGGTTGCGTACACCCGCGGATAGGCCTCATTGGTTACTTTAATATAAGGATATGTCTTATCATCACGCAGGCTGATATTATATTTTGGACGATGTTTTTTAATGAGATTACACTCAAGAATCAGGGCTTCCATTTCTGTTTTAGTTATGATATATTCTAAATTGGAGATCTTTATCACCATAGCCTTTACTTTCGGGCTATGATTGCGGCTGGACTGGAAATACGAACGAACCCTATTTTTGAGGTTAATGGCTTTGCCGACATAAATTATCCGTCCGCCCTCATCCTTCATTAAATATACTCCAGGCCTGTCAGGCAACAGCGCCAGTTTTTCTTCAACTTCGCGAGTCATTGTAGGCCTCCTTGTCAAATTTCATAGCTATTAAAATTATGCCAATTTTACGATTATTCGGGCATTTTATTGCATTTAAGTTCATTGTATACATCAATTAAAAAGATTGTGAAAGTTACACTATTATACTATAATTATCTTCAATAAACTAATTAGCACTATTTTTCACATAGTATCAAAATTCATCAGTGGTTATAAGGGGGTCTATCCAAATGTTCAATCGACTGTTAATTGCAAACCGCGGTGAAATTGCCGTTCGCATTATCCGCGCCTGCCGAGAACTTGGCGTCGAAACAATTGCGATTTATTCTGATGCCGACGTTGACTCACTACACGTACATTTAGCAGATAAAGCCTATCGCGTTGGACCAGCTGAGGCTGCCAGCAGTTACTATGATGGCGAAGCCATAATTGATATAGCATTAAGCGCAAAAGCTGATGCCATTCACCCTGGCTATGGATTTTTATCGGAAAACGCCGACTTTGCCGAAGCAGTTGTTGACGCAGGCTTAATCTTTGTTGGCCCAAGGGCCGAAACCATCCGCAAGGTCGGTAATAAAGATGCTGCGCGGGAGGCCATGAAAGTGGCCGGTCTGCCAATGACCAGAGGCACTGACCCCCTCACGAGCGTGGAAGAAGCCTATCAGCTGGCCGAGGAAATCGGTTACCCAGTGATTCTTAAGCCAATATCAGGCGGCGGCGGTAAATCAATGTTTGTCGCCAATAATCGCGATGAACTCACCTCGGCGCTAAATAAAGTCGATTTGACAGCCTCATCATTCTATTTTGAAAATTATATTGCTGAATCTCGCCATATTGAAGTCCAAATTATGGCTGATAACTATGGAAATATGCTGCATCTTGGTGAACGAGAATGTTCCCTGCAGCGCCGCAATCAGAAGGTACTTGAGGAAGCCCCTTCGTCTGCCTTAACCCACGAGATGAGACAGCGGGTTGGTTCACTGGCCATTCGAGCCGCCAAAAGTGTATTCTATTCGAATGTAGGCACAGTCGAGTTCCTGCTTGATCGCAAAACCGGCGAATTTTACTTCATGGAAATCAACCCGCGCATTCAGGTCGAGCATGCCATCACCGAAATGATTACAGGTGTCGATTTAGTACGTCGCCAACTTCGCATTGCCGCTGGTGAGCCGCTCAATAAGAAGCAGGAAGAAATCACCTTCACAGGTCATGCCATTGAATGCCGGATTAATGCTGAAGATCCTGAAATGAAATTTCAACCTTGTCCTGGCCAAATTGAATTTTACCATCAGCCAGGTGGTCCACGCGTTCGCGTTGACAGTGGAGTCTGCGCCGGCCAAACGGTTCAGCCTTACTATGACTCACTAATTGCCAAAGTCATTGCTCATGGCCGGACACGCGGCGACGCCATCCGCATTATGCGGCGAGCCCTAACCGAATTTAAAGTCTGCGGTGTCGCTACAACCATCCCCTTCCACCAGGAAGTATTGAAAAATCCTCACTTCTGCAGTGGCGATATCGACACCCAATTCATCTATAAACGTATGACTCGCGACGAAAAACCAAAAGCACCCCGCGAAGTCAAACAAAAACCCGTAGCCGTTTCGGCGATATAAAAAGATATAACAAAAAGGGTAGGCGCACGCGCGCCTACCCTTTGTTGTTGAAGTAACCACCCCTTACCCCTTACCACTTACCACTATCCCGTCTTTCCCCTTTCCCGTGCGTCCCTCTTCCAGCAGCGGTTGTAAATACCGTCCGGTGTAAGATTGCTCAACTGCCACGATCTGCTCGGGTGAGCCTTGGGCGACAATTGTGCCACCATTTATCCCGCCTTCAGGGCCTAAATCAATAACATAATCAGCCGTCTTGATGACATCAAGATTGTGTTCAATAACCACAACACTATCACCACCATCTACCAGACGTTGGAGAACCTCAAGCAAGCGATGAATATCAGCAGTGTGCAAACCGGTTGTCGGTTCATCTAAAATATAAAGAGTCTTGCCTGTGCTGCGGCGGGCCAATTCGGTGGCCAGCTTAACACGCTGCGCCTCACCGCCGGAAAGCGTTGTGGCAGGCTGACCAAGCTTGATGTAGCCAAGGCCGACGTCTTGCAGAGTTTTTACCTTACGGTAGAGTTTGGGGAGGTTCTGAAAAAATTCAACGGCTTCATCGACAAGCATGTCAAGGACTTGGGCAATACTCTTGCCCTTGTATCTGACTTCCAGCGTTTCGCGATTATAGCGCGCCCCCTGACAGACCTCACACGGTACATACACATCAGGCAGAAAGTGCATCTCGATTTTGATAATACCATCACCACGACAAGCTTCGCAACGCCCGCCTTTAACGTTGAAACTAAACCGGCCTGGCTTATAACCACGCATTTTGGCTTCAGGGGTCTGGCTATATACTTCACGGATATTATCAAATAGACTGGTGTATGTGGCCGGATTTGAGCGCGGCGTACGTCCAATCGGTGATTGATCAATATCGATAATTTTATCAATATGCTCTATACCGTTAATTTTAGTATGAGCACCTGGCCGGACACGGCTATTACGATAAATCCTACTTGCCAATCCCTTATAGAGAATTTCATTAACAAGCGTACTCTTTCCTGATCCTGATACCCCGGTTACCGCAGTGAATACACCGAGCGGAAACTTTACAGTCAGTTTTTTCAGATTGTTTTCCTGTGCTCCGACAACCTCTAGCCATTTGCCGTTGGGCTGGCGCCGCACTTCGGGCACCGGAATAAATTTACGGCGACTTAAATAATCACCTGTGATAGAAGCAAGGTTGGCCTTAATCTCCTCAACCGTCCCCTGTGCCACTACCTGTCCGCCATTATCACCGGCTGCCGGGCCGATGTCAATAATATGATCAGCCGCGTACATTGTATCCTCATCATGCTCGACAACAATCAATGTGTTGCCGACATCTCGAAGGTGCTTGAGCGTTTCAAGCAGACGATTATTATCGCGTTGGTGTAAACCAATGCTAGGCTCGTCCAAGATATAGAGAACGCCAACCAATCCCGAGCCAATCTGGGTCGCTAGTCTAATGCGCTGGGCCTCACCCCCGGACAGCGTACCAGCTGCCCGATCAAGCGATAGATAATCCAAGCCAACGTTAACGAGAAAACCCAGGCGGACATTGATTTCCTTCAAAATCTGTCTGGCAATCGTCTGCTCACGCTTTGTTAACGTAAGCTGTAAGAAAAACTGCTGACAGTCGGCAATGGTAAGCTTGGTCACCTCATAAATATTCTTGCCGCCTACCTTTACTGCCAGCGTCTCGGGCTTAAGACGGGCTCCCTTACAAGTCGGGCAGGGCCGAGAGGTCATATATTCCTCAATCTCTTCACGTGACCAATCAGACGACGTCTCGCGGTGACGCCTGTTTAAAAGTGGGATAACCCCTTCAAAACTGGTGTTATAAACCTTATGCTCACCATACATGTTATCATATTCAAAAGTATATTTTTCGTCTGAACCAGAACCATAGAGGATCAGCTTTTTAAATTCATCATCAAGATTCTCCCAGGTGTCATTGAGCGATACACCGTGCTTAGCAGTCACGGCTTCAAGCTGGCACATAAAATAGGAGTTGAGATTCTTACTCAGCGGCGCGATGGCGCCATCGATTAAAGCCTTGCTTGGATCTGGCACAACAAGCTTAGCGTCAAATTCCACGTTATTGCCCAAACCGGTACAATCCGGACAGGCCCCAAAGGGACTGTTGAACGAAAACATCCGGGGCGCAATCTCCGGTATACTAATTCCACAATCGACACAAGCAAAATTCTGACTGAAAACCAGTTCTTCACCGTCGATAATCGCTACCGTAAGCACGCCTCCGGCTAAGTTAAGCGCCGTTTCCAGCGAATCAGCCAGACGGCGTTCGATCCCCTCACGAATCACCAGGCGGTCAACAACAACCTCGATAGTATGTTTCTTATTTCTCTCCAACTTGATCTCGTCAAGCGCATCAACAATCTGACCGTCGACGCGCAGCCGGACATAGCCGTTTTTCTTAATGTCTTCAATAACCTTATGATGCTCACCCTTTTTACCGCGCACAACAGCGGCCAGCAGCATCAGCCGCGTTCCTTCCGGCAGGGCCATAATCTGGTCAACCATTTGATCAACAGTCTGCTGGCTAATTATTGTTCCACATTTAGGACAATGCGGTCGTCCAGCCCGAGCAAACAGCAAGCGTAAATAGTCATAGATTTCAGTAACCGTACCCACCGTCGAACGCGGATTACGGCTGGTCGTCTTTTGATCAATGGAAATGGCCGGTGATAGACCTTCTATATAATCAACATCAGGCTTGTCCATCTGCCCAAGGAACTGCCTAGCGTATGATGACAGCGACTCAACATAGCGCCGCTGCCCCTCGGCATAGATGGTATCAAAAGCTAACGAAGACTTCCCTGAACCGCTAAGTCCGGTAATTACAACAAGCTCGTCCCGCGGAATTTCTATATCAATATTTTTAAGGTTATTTTGTCTAGCACCTTTGACAATAATTTTATCTTTCATAAAATTCCTCACTTATCGTTCTTACTATTACTTTCCATTTTCCGTTTTTCGCCTTTACCCAGCTTGGTCTGCCCGATTTTGGCACGAAGTTCTACGATCATATCACGAAGATCAGCGGCACGTTCAAATTCCAAAGCTCTTGAGGCCGCACGCATCTCTTTTTCTAGTTTGGCGATCAATTCAATGATCTCATTTTTCTTCATAGTTGCCACCCGGCTAGCCGTTGTGGCAGTATATTCAGCCGGAGTCTCGGCAACCTTAGTTGTTTCAATCAGGTCTTTGACCCGCTTTTGAATGGTCGTTGGCGTAATGCCATGCTCTTTATTATAGGCCACCTGAATAGCACGGCGGCGATCAGTCTCATCAATCGCCCGGCGCATGGAACCAGTGATAACATCAGCATACATGATCACCCGTCCCTTTACATTACGGGCGGCACGACCAATTGTCTGAATCAAGGATGTATCAGAGCGCAAAAAGCCTTCCTTGTCAGCATCCAGAATCGCGATAAGCGAGACCTCGGGAATATCCAACCCCTCTCGGAGCAGGTTAATGCCGACAAGCACGTCAAAATCACCAGCCCGTAGACCGCGAATGAGTTCAACTCGCTCGATTGTTACAATATCGGAATGGAGATAGCGCACCCGTATCCCCATCTCTTTAAAATAATCAGTAAGATTCTCAGCCATTTTTTTGGTCAGAGTGGTGACAAGCACCCGTTCATTGATCATCGCGTGGCTTTTAATCTCACCTAGCAAATCATCCATCTGCCCTTTAATCGGACGAATTTCAATTTCGGGGTCAACCAGGCCAGTTGGACGGATTACCTGCTGGACCACCCGGCTGCCTTGCTGCATTTCATAAGCACTAGGAGTTGCCGATACATAGACAATTTGGTTAATCCGTTCATCAAACTCGGGAAACGTGAGCGGTCGATTGTCAAAGGCCGAAGGCAGACGGAAACCATTCTCAACCAGCGACTGCTTGCGGGAACGGTCACCAGCATACATGGCCCTGATTTGCGGCAGCGTAACATGCGATTCATCAACCATGATAAGAAAATCTTTGGGGAAATAGTCGACCAAGGTATATGGTGATTCACCCGGCTGTCGGTTGGTCAGGTGCCGGGAGTAGTTCTCAATGCCGGAACAGTAGCCCATTTCCTGCATCATTTCCAGGTCGTATTTAGTCCGCTGACCAATGCGCTGGGCTTCAATCAGTTTGTTATTTGCCTTGAAAAAAGCCAGCTGCTGATCAAGCTCGGCCTCAATGTCACCAACAGCCCGCAGCAAATTATCACGGGAAGTAACATAGTGGGAAGCCGGATAAATAGCAATATGCTTCCGTTCAGCTAAAACCTCACCTGTTATGGTGTCGATTTCCTGAATTCGTTCAACCTCATCACCGAACAGTTCAACCCGGACAGCCCTTTCCCCATAGGCGGCCGGAAAAATTTCAATAACATCACCGCGCACCCGGAACTTGCCGCGCGTAAAGTTGATATCATTACGCTCATACTGAATCGCAATAAGTTTGCGCAAAATATCGTCCCTGTCCCGCGTCTGACCTTGCCGGAGCGACAGCACCAAGCCGTGGTATTCATCCGGTGAGCCAAGGCCATAGATGCAGGAAACACTAGCCACAATAATAACATCACGCCGTTCAAACAAAGCGCTTGTTGCCGAGTGGCGCAGCTTGTCTATCTCATCGTTAATAGACGCATCTTTTTCAATATAAGTATCAGTATGGGCAATATAGGCCTCTGGCTGATAATAATCATAGTAACTGACAAAATACTCAACCGCATTGTTAGGGAAAAATTCCTTAAACTCACTGGCTAGCTGTGCAGCCAGCGTCTTATTGTGCGCAATCACCAGTGTTGGTTTTTGGACTTCTTCGATAACCTTGGCCATTGTGAACGTCTTGCCTGTACCGGTAGCGCCCAATAGTACCTGGGCTCTTTCCCCGGCTCGAATGCCTTCAACAAGTTTGGTAATAGCCTGCGGCTGATCACCGGTAGGAGAAAAAGGCGCCTCAACCTTAAACGGTGTGTCGCCTTCTATATATGCAGTATTTAGCTTAGGAACTATACTCATGTCATCACCTGTGTCAATAATATTGGATACACATTATCCATTGATAACAATTGTAACATATCTTTTAAGCGAATGCACTACTTATTCCGGCGCTTCTGAAACCATTCTAAAAACGCAATCTTTTCAGTAGCCATGACAGCATAATATTGTTCATGTCCTTCAGGCACTAAAATAATGCCCAGTCGCCGCTCATCTTTAAAGAATTTAATTGTCTTTACCTTTTTACGGCCTTGCCGGTTATATACAATGTCAAAAGCGGGCGGGGCATAAGCTATGGCACCCGCCAAATCTGAACCACAGTTGACCGGCATCCCGGCCAGTGAATAGATAATATCGCCAGGCTGAAGTCCCAATTTACGCGCCGGAGTATCAGTAACAGTATCAAGCACCATCACACCTTTTTCCGGCGGCACAAATAGCGGCACCCCTTCGGTTTCCTCTTTATTATCAAGCTGAATCAAAAGCTCATGCCCAAGAGGGCACACAAGTGCGGCTATGATTTGCAGCCACTGGTATTTCGCCGACAGCACGGCCAGCGTTAACAAAATAATACTATAAATACCCAAGTGCAGCGCTGATCGCAACCTGCGCTTATACGGCAGGCTTGTGACCGCCATATCGGTATAGCCCAGTGCAGCCACAACCGGCATCATGGCATAGATCCAATGTTGTCCTTCAGGTGGTTCCATCCCGAGCGGGATGAGCGGCCACCAATCGGCCATCTTGACAGAACCGGCCAAATTTTCTCCCCCCGGCGAGGCCACAGCGACAAGCAGAACCAGCGGCAACGGCCAAAAGTTCTGCAAGCTGAACGCACCAACAAGCCGTCCGTCCTCACGTTTTATAAACAGTGGCATGGCACTGTAGCGACTACTCAGGGCAATCAAAAGACTCTCAGTAACATGGAGAATAGCCACCAAAGCCAACACCTGTGGTACATTGACCACAGGCCAGTCAAACAGCACACTTGATAAAGCCACTAATCCCCCGGCATAGGCAAAACATAGAAACCGCGTATTAATCATCATAATCAGCAAAGCCAGCGGCCAGATGTAGTTAAAGCCCAGTTGATTAAGAGTAACGCCGACAAAGGTCAACATCATACTGGCGACTACCCCGCCGATACTGCCATAAAAAGCGGCCAGCAAAAGCTGCTGCCGGAGTGAATAGATCGCGGTGCCGAACATACGCGTCTGGCTGCGCTTGGTTTGCCAGTACTGAACACCAAGAAAGGCGACAATGATCCAAAATACCGGCTCAAAAAACACCGCCACCATCTGTCTTAACACTAACTGCAGTACCTGTTCCCAAGGAAACATCACTTCACCTCTTGTATGCCAAAATGCGGCTAGCCAAAAAGCCTGCCGCATTGGTATTGTTTACTGAATTTTACTTTTTATTATTTCAGTTGCCTTATCAAGCTGCGTATCTTGACCGCTTTTCCTGTCAGCAAGTTCGACTATTACATCAGGCTCGATGCCTACGCCGTTAATCGAACGTTCGTCAGGAGTAAGATATTTGGCAATCGTCAGCTTAATAGCATCCTTTCCAATCGGCATGAGTGTTTGAACTGACCCCTTGCCATATGTCTTGGTACCCACAAGTGTTCCGGCACCAGTATCCTGTACTGCGCCGGCAACAATTTCGGACGCACTGGCACTGCCGCCATTCACAAGGATAACAAGGGGATATTTCACTGCTTCCAAACTCGAATAATGAATTTCTGGTTCGCCGCCTCTAGGAACAACTGAAACAACCGGACCTTTGGGAACAATCTGGTCGGCTACTTTAACACTTTCATTTAAAAGTCCGCCCGGGTTATCCCGTAAATCTAATACCAGACCCTTCATGCCCGCCTTTTCAAGTTCCTGATATTGACGGATAAAATCGTTGGCTGTATTTTCATTGAACATAGATAGGCGAATGTAGCCAACCTTATCAGGCAGCATTTTTCCTGATACTGTTTTTATCTGAATATTGGAGCGCGTAAGTATATAGTCTCGAGGAGCCTCATTGACCCGGCCAATTAACAACGTGACCTGCGAACCCTCTGGGCCGCGAATCTTACTCACGGCTTCATCAAGCAGCATATCCTTGGTATCACGACCATCAATTTTGATAATGTGGTCACCGCTTTTAATCCCGGATTTTTCACCCGGCGTACCCTCAATCGGGGAAACAACGGTTAGCAGTTTATCTTTGATACCGACAACAATTCCCACACCGCCAAAGGAACCTTCAGTCTCTATCATAAACTCTTTAAACATTTTTTCATCTAAATACACTGAATGCGGATCATTTAGCGACGCAACCATCCCTTTGATCGCACCTGTCATCAGCGTATCCATCGGCACAGCTTCCACATAGCGGGCTTTGACAACATGCAGCGCCTGGAAAAACTTCATTGTGCTGGCAAAGTCTGACGAATTGACCCGCAGAAGCGTGAAAATCCCGCCCACTGTTGCCATAAAAGTAAGAACCACCAGCAAGATAGCCCCTACGATAAGCTTACGTTTGCTCAAAACATACACCTCAATTCAAAATTCGAGGCCCCCGGCCAATCTGTCTACTCACCCTATTACACATATCACTAACTATATGTAGATATTCCCTGAAATATTCTTGACCCTATAGATACCCCATCGGGTCAACTGGAGACCCATTCTGGCGAACCTCAAAGTGAAGATGCGGACCGGTTGAATACCCTGTCGATCCTACTCTGGCAATGGCCTGCCCCTTCCGAATCTGTTGTCCTTCTCCAACGAGCAATTCGGAATTATGAGCATATAGGGTGGAAATCCCATTGCCGTGATCAATAATGACCGCATTACCATAGCCACCCATCCAAGCAGAATAAATAACAACACCATTATCAGCGGCAGCAACTGTATCACCGTAATCAGCGCCGATATCCATCCCGCTGTGATAACGCTGGGTTCCGAAAATCGGATGCGTCCGCCACCCATACTCCGAAGTAATGGGCCCTGATGCCGGCCAAATCATGGCTCCGCTACCCTGAATCGAGCCACCACGCCGCTCTTGACTGCGAATCATCTGCTCAATTTGACGGGAGTTTTCTTGGAGTTCCTGATAAGCACGTTCTGCTACATCACGATCACTTACGGCTTGATCTAAGACTTTTTCACGATCTCGCTTCCGCGTCTCGACAAGTCTTTTATTCGCGGCAGCTGCCTGTTTAAGCTCAAGAATGGATTTACGGTCGCGTTCCAGCGCAGCCCGCTTATCAACAATCAGCTCCCGTTCGGCTTTGACCTGGGCAATGAGAGTGGTATCCTGCTTAATAACCCGTTTTAACAATTCCATCCGCGTGGTAAAATCGCCAAAATCACGAGCTCCAAACAGCACATCCAGATAATTCACCTGACCATTCTCATAAATATCGCGCAGCCGCTTATTAAGGATTTTACTGCGCTTGGCCAAATCTTTCTCCGCCTTTTCCAGGATAACTGTATTCATTTCAATTTGCTGTTCAGTATTGTCCAGCTGATTCTGAATGACTTTGTATTCATTCTGGGCCGAATCCAGTTCGGTCTGAATCTTACGCAGTTGCCCTGACACACTGTCCACCTGCTGCTGTGCCTGAGCCGCCTGATTCTGTTGAACCTGCATCTGCTGCTGAATATTATTCAATCGGTCTTCTAATTCACTGGCCAGAACCGGGCCAACGGCCGTGACTGTTAGAACAGCCGATAGAGCGAGCGCCATCATGTGCTTTTTTCCGTACATAAAACTCCTCCTTGAGCCATTCGGGAATCTATACTTTCATGAACTTTCGCAATGATATTGAACTGCCCAATGCACCGATAACTGCGCCGATCACCAGAAGCACAATTCCGATGTTGGTTATAAACGGATACTGCGGAATGATCGGCAGAAAGGCCAGCGACTGATAAACCTCGCGCGTCAGCCCGCCATAAATCTGCCCAATCAGCAGAACGGCAATAATAGCACCGCCAATCCCCAATATCATACCCTCAATGAGAAACG
>JAQWAQ010000086.1 GCA_028707635.1 Negativicutes bacterium | reverse complement strand
TGCTCAAATTTATCTACAACTTTTACTTGAACTGTTCCTATTGGAATAATTGTTACTGTAATTTTAGGTCCCATACTTGCTAGCAACTGACTACCAAACACTTGGCCAACCGGAATACTAATTTTTTCATCGACGATTTGCTTCAATGACTCTTGTACCTTTATTGTGGTATCAGCTGCAAGTTTATTAAACTCCATCGTATTCGGTTGAATTAAGACCACTCTGCCCCGGCTATCCACTTTAACCATCACTAACGTCTGGGGATCTATATTACGACTGACATACTCATTTATTACATTATTTATTGCCTCGGTAGCAATTAAAGTAGCTTTCGCCTCGGCAATTGCCAAAAGTGTCGGTTTAAGATTGGTTTCCATCATCCAGAAGCTATAAACAAGTAAAGATAATACTAAAATAAACGTCAACGTCAATGTCGGAATTTTTCTTCTGCCACGAACTGTAAATCTCATACGGTTTCCCTCCAGATTCTAAATTCCTCCATAATTGGCGCCGCTTATTTCTAAATGCTCATTCATTATATGGTAGCACTACGCTTTTGGTGAATAAAAAAAGTTGCGGCCTTCTGGTCGCAACTTTTAAAGCTATAGAATGATTTTAGCAAACTTTCTTTTACCATTTTGAATAATCATATTATGATTAAGGATTATCTTTGCATCACCATCAGTAACCTTCTCGCCGTCAAGTTTGACAGCCCCAGCTTGAATAGCTCGTTTGGCCTCACTATTGCTGGTTGCTAAACCACACTGAACAAGAACTTTAGGCAGCCATATCGCCTCGTCGTTACTCGAAAACATTACTTCAGGAATATCAGTCGGCAAATCGCGATGCTGGAACACCTTAACAAATTCTGCTTGTGCAAGATCAGCAGCTTCCTTCCCATGGTACAAACGGACTAACATATGAGCCAAACGCATTTTTAAATCTCGGGGATGAACTGTTCCTTCAGAATACTTTTGTTTGAGCACTTCTAATTCGTCAGTAGGCATATCAGTGACAAGTTCATAGTAACGCATCATGAGATCATCCGGAATTGACATGGACTTTCCGTAAATTTCATTGGGCGGTTCATTAATTCCGATATAATTACCAAGGCTTTTACTCATTTTGTTAACGCCATCAAGCCCTTCTAGAATGGGCATAGTAATGGCAATTTGAGGATCTTGTCCATATTCCTGCTGCAAATGACGCCCCATTAACAGATTGAATTTCTGGTCAGTCCCACCAAATTCAATATCGGCCTGTAAAGCAACCGAATCATAACCCTGCATTAAAGGATAGAAAAATTCATGAATACTTATCGGTCTACCTTCTTTAAACCGTTTGTTAAAGTCATCTCTTTCTAGCATGCGGGCCACAGTATATTTAGCGGCCAGCTTAACAACATCAGCAAAATTTAGTGAACTAAGCCATGTGCCGTTAAAAGTCACTTCCGTTTTTTCTTTATCTAAAATGCGAAAAATCTGTTCCTGATATGTTTTAGCATTTATGAGCACATCTTCTTCAGTCAATTGCTTACGAGTATCGGATTTACCTGTGGGGTCACCGATCCGTCCGGTAAAGTCACCAATAATGATCACTATATCATGGCCAAGCTCTTGAAATTGCTTAAGTTTTCGAAGGACTACAGTGTGCCCTAAATGTATATCAGGGGCAGTAGGATCAAGACCTAACTTTATTTTCAATGGTTTACCCGTTTTCACTGACCGCTTGATTTTTTCAATTAATTCGCTTTCTGGCAGGATTTCGGCCACACCGCGTTTAATTATTTTTAACTGTTCCTCAACAGACAACATATACTAACCTCCAGACATCAAATTAAAGCTAAATAGGATCCCGGTCGATTTTCAGCAGAATTATAACATAATGTACCCAAGATTGCAAATGTTGCCAAAAACACTAACCAAGTGCAGGTTTTATGATATAATAGCCCTTATATCTAGCATCATAGGAGGTTGACAATGCAGAATGATCGTAGCGACTCAAAGCATAAAGGTGGATGCGCTTCTAAAAAATCACGTTTTAATATTGCACTAATCCTTCTAATAGTATCTATTGTACTGGTAACAGGTGCCGGACTTGGTTTCGTTGCCGCCAGTCTTCATACTTTGCCCAGCTTGAAAGGTGATATTCGCCCTCCAGCAGCCTCGCAATTTTACGATACCAATGGCAAGTTAATAGCAACAACCCGCTCGGTTGAAAATCGAATTCCTGTGTCAATTAATAAAGTACCCATGGATTTACAACATGCATTTGTAGCCGTCGAAGATGCCCGTTTTTATCAACACGCCGGTATTGATCCTAGGGGAATATTAAGGGCAGTTTGGTCTAACTTAATGGATCGTGGCGTTTCCGAGGGCGGTAGCACGATTACGCAACAGTTAGCCAAGAATGCTTTGTTATCACAAGAAAGAACACTGAAACGAAAAATTCAAGAAGCCTTCCTGGCTTTACAAATTGAGCGTCAATATACGAAAAACGAAATTTTAGAGTTATATCTTAATCAAATCTATTTTGGCCAAGGGGCTTATGGCGTTCAATCGGCTTCCCAAGTATATTTTGGGAAGAATGTTGATGAGCTAACTTTATCAGAATGCGCCATGCTGGCCGGGATTCCCAAAAGCCCTAACTATTATTCCCCTTTTAACAACTTAAAAGCCGCAACAGAACGTCAACATACAGTACTGGATCAAATGTTTAAATACGAGTATATTGACCAGTCTACTGCAAACAAAACAAAAAACACCAAAATAAAATTGGCCTCACGCTCGGGCTCAGGCGACACCTATTCATCGATTGCCCCTTACTTTATTGATTACGTAACTCAACAAATTATTGAAAAATATGGTGCTGATACAGTATATAAAGACGGTCTCAAAATTTATACCACCCTAGATGCTGACATGCAGGTTGCTGCTGAACAAGCCATGAATCGGCTGCCATCACCGCAGACTGACAGCAATGGTGTTAAACAGCCACAGGGGGCTTTAGTCGCAATAGACCCGCATAATGGTTATATAAAAGCTATGGTCGGAGGCCGAGGTGACGATGAATTCAACCGTGCGGTACTCGCCGAACGTCAACCCGGCTCTGCTTTTAAACCTTTTGTATATCTAGCGGCAATCGAAAGCGGAATGGATTCTGCCTCAATAGTGAGTGATACTGCAGTTAAATTTGGCGACTGGTCACCGCGAAATTACGATGGTAAATTCAGAGGGAAAGTTACATTAAGAACAGCATTAGAGAATTCACTAAATGTCCCAACAGTAAAATTAGCCAACCAAGTCGGCGTAGACAAACCGCTTTATTACGCACAACAGCTAGGAATTTCGACCCTTGTACTTGAAGGCCGCACAAACGATCGCAATCTTGCTGCTGCCCTCGGAGGATTGACCCGCGGAGTAACGCCACTTGAAATTGCTAGCGCATTCGGCGTTATTGCTAATCAAGGAGTTAAGGCCGAACCCATAGCAATCGTAAAAATCCTTGATCGTAATGGTAAGACTTTAGAGCAAACTACCCCTAAGGAAAGAGCAGTTATAAGTGAACGCTCTGCTTATATACTACTTGATATGATGCGCGGAGTTATTACCAATGGTACCGGTGCCGCTGCAAATATTGGCCGACCAGCGGCTGGTAAGACCGGCACCACTGACGATTATAAAGATGCCTGGTTTGTTGGCTTTACACCTAATATTGTTGCTTCGGTATGGATTGGCCATGACAATGAGGGATACTTAAACGGAACAACCGGAGGAGGCTTGCCTGCCAGTATTTGGCGTTCATTCATGGTTAGCGCATCCTCTAAATACCCTTCACGGGACTTTATTAAACCAAGCGGCTTGTCAATACCCGAACCACCTATAATCGATGACAAAGACGACAAAGATGACAAAACGGATAAAACTACCATGGACCCTAAATCAAATACAAAAACAACAGATAACAAAGACAATAAGAAAAAAGACTCCGATGCGAAGTCGGTTGAAAGTAACTCAAGCGATAAAACTTTACCACCTCCGCCAAAGCCCGATAAGCCTCAAATACCCCCACCACCAGTAAAAAACCAGTAATAACAAAAAATATAATTAAAAAACACGCGTATTTTACGCGTGTTTTTTTTATTAGCGCATATACATTACTATAAACCTGTTCCAGTATCTTCGTCGAAGAAGAACAGTAGGATTATGATTATAATCAGAATCCAAATACCACTACCACCACCAAATCCACAACCACCAAATCCACGAGCCATAATGAATCCTCCTCTCTTGAAGTTTCTTATCCAATAGTCATTTACTTTAATATATGAAGTTGCCTAATGGCAGGTTACACCTATTACTAGGTTTCTGAAGAGCGTTTGGCATCTCATTACCGTACGGATTTAGATTACGATAAAATAGTATCTTCTTCCATAAAGAAGAACAGGAGGATAATGATAATAATGATAATCCACCAAGATCCATTTCCCCCGAATCCACCACAGCCTCTTGCCATTAATATTACCCCCTTAAGTGTATCTTTTAAGGGCGTACTGCCCGCCCCTCTAATTTAATATATGGGTTATTATAGCGAATTGTTACCGGACTTCTGTACATTTTTACTGTAACAGCTTTCTGATATGTTTTGGAGCTTCAGAAGCTACCCTAACTGATTGCATAGTATTATTTATAACGTCGGTTATACCGCGGATTGCATCTATTTTAGTTGTCATTGTATCTATACGCCTATCCATCCGCACATTGTCGGACGCAAGGGTAAGAATAATAACCATTAATTGAAAGGTAAAGTTAGGATTAGTAATAATTTTTCTGAAAAATCCAATATTGCTACTATCTAAACTTTTTTTTACTTTATTTGTTTCTTTTTCGTTTATACTCTCATTTTTCGGCGTACCGGATAAGTCGTCATGACTGACTTTTGTTAGCTGGCGTATTCGATTGCGCCGTAACCTCATCATAAACACCCCGTTCTTTGATTAATTTATTTGTTTTAATATATGAATTAAGGTTCCTAGATGGTGCTCGATTTTTTAGGTTGGACACACACAACTTTGGAGAAATTGAATAAACTACACTTAGATTAGCTTGGTCCTCGGATAAATTATATGAGATATAGGAATTAGGAGGGATTTTAGTGCTGGAACAATTTGGAAACGTAATGGAAATGGTAAAAAAGCTCCAACAAAACGTCGAAGATATTCACAGTCGCCTCAGAGATGAAAGAATCGAAGTAGCGAGCGGAGATGTAATTAAGATAATAATGAATGGGCAGCAGGAAGTCGTCTCTGTTGAACTAAATAGTAAATATTTATCAGCAGACAACACAGCCCTGCTACAAGATTTGATGGTTGCAACAGTAAACAACGCATTGATAAAATCGAAAGAAGTTAATCAATTAGCGATGAATAAATTGGCCGGCGATTTAAATTTACCGAAAATCCCTGGCTTATTCTAAGGAGGAGGCATAATGTCCGGACCTATTACCGAAAAGTCTTTAATGCAAGTAATCACTCAAACCATTGATACATTATCATCTGGCGAGAAAAACTATGATGTACTCATTAACATACTCTCACTAATTTGCCTCATAACAATTCTAAATAGAAGTCAATCTCATACAGTACAAAATACCACGTTAACGAGTGGTAATCCATTACAAAAAATATTAGGTGAACTAACTAAGGGAGATGGCCATTCTGGTGGTCCATCCCCTGAAATGCTGATGTCACTCTTGCCCCTCCTTAATAATCCACAGGTAAAATCAAAATTAAATCCGACTAATATTGCTGCCATTATGGGCTTAGTCAACAGCATGGGCGGCTCTAGTGATAAGCAAGAGACACTAAAACCTGAAAAAGCAACTCCCAAAACAGAAACTAAACAAGACGAAGCACCCATTTCACCAGCTGCCGCAGTCACCACCGCAGCCGAAACTTTCCCTCCAAAACCTCCTGCGGAATCAGAAGATAGTGACAGGAAAGCACTAGGACGTTATTTAAACTGGAAAACAAACTTTTAGCAAAAAAATCAGGGTTACACACGATACGTTTCGTGTGTAACCCTGATTTTTATCAACGGTCGAAAAAGGGATTTTTCCCAGATGCGCTAAGCGGAATTCCATATGCAATTTTAACATCCTCTTCAAAAATATCAAGATTGAGTGCGGCCTTACCAACACTAAGCATGATCCGGTTATCAACCCGGTGATCTGCCGCTATACTCACTGCTGAACCTATGGCAATACCTAAATCTCCTATGCTCATAGCACAAAGGCCTGAGTTTTTAGTGTTTTCTTGACAATTATTATAGCCGCAATAACCACAAGGCGCTACGCCAAGCACTTTTACCTTTTGGCCTAACAAAACCACCAAAGGGGCCTTCTCCAAACATCGGGCATCCCGCTCAAAAAAATGTGCACCGCTTGTCTTCGCTATACATCTCATTTCGTCAACCAACCGGTCTTTCACACCAGCTTTAGCTATCATCACAACTAGATTATCAATTCCTCTGGCCTTCGGTGCCGTTCTTGCCGCTAAGCACATCAATTCTGCAACCCGCTCGACTGCCTTCTCCTCAATTTCATTGCTTTTACTAATCAATATAATCTCCCCCTTTCATCATCTAGATCAATTTAACGACAGTAGCACCGTCACCGCCCTCGTTAACTTCCCCAATGCTGATATCCCTAACCGAACGATGGCTTTTCAAATAGGCCCTAACCCCCTTGCGAAGAGCACCCGTCCCTTTTCCATGTATGACTATGAATTCGGTCAAATTACTTAAAACAGCATCATCAATAAATTTGTCTAAAATAACTTCGGCCTCTTCTACTGTCGTTCCCCGAATATCAATTTCCCTAGAAATATGTTTTATAGAAGTTAGTTGTCGATTAGAATTATCTGTTGGTTTATAAGTTTTTGTATTGTTTGGTTTATCTTCTTCTCTAATTACACATACAGATAACGGTACATTTACCTTCAGAATACCAATTTGAACACTAACCTCTTTATCACCTACAGCCAAAATAGTGCCTTTTTGCCGTAATGTCGTAACATAGACTGACAACCCAGGTTTTAACATCCCTTTGCTAATAATATTAATGGTAATCTCGTCATCAGTATCTACATTATCTAGGCTATTTTTCAACCTCTGGCGAGCCTTGTCGATTGCTTGTTGCCTATTCTTCGCTTCATGTACTGAAAACTGTGCTTTGAGCTCATCAATAATATCAGTTGCCTCCCGTCTGGCATTACGCAAAACGAGTGCAGCCGCATCCCGAGCCTTGGCCATAATGGAATTTTTAGTTTCTTCAATCCTTTTCTTCTCCAGAGAAAGATCCTGCTGGTCAGACAAAAGCTGCTGCTTTCCCTGACTTATCTGTTCATACAGTTGAACATAAGCGCGTTTCTTCTCTTCAAGAGTATTAAGAACAGTTTCCATTTCCGTATGCTCTTTACTTAGTAATTCCTGCGCTCTTATGATGATGCTTTCCACAAGTCCTAGACGCTGACTAATCGCAAAAGCATTACTCCCTCCTGGCACACCGAGTAATAAACGATATGTAGGGCGGAGCGTTTGTATATCAAATTCTACGCTAGCATTTTCGATTCCATGTCTAGAATAAGCAAATGTTTTTAACTCGCTATAGTGAGTCGTTACGATAACTCTGGAATTGATCCGCAACAAGTATTCAAGTATTGACATTGCCAGAGCAGCGCCTTCTTGAGGATCAGTCCCGGCACCAATCTCATCAATTAATACCAAGTCATTACCAGATACTTTTGATAATATTTTCACCAAATTGGTCATATGTCCCGAGAAAGTACTTAGACTTTGTTCAATACTTTGTTCATCCCCAATATCAGCAAAGATGTTTTGGAAAATCGTCATTTTAGATTCACTGGCCGCCGGAATGTAAAGTCCTGCCTGAACCATCATAGCAAATAACCCTAAAGTTTTAAGCGACACCGTTTTACCGCCCGTATTAGGGCCAGTAATGATGAGTATGTTGAAGTTCTTACCAAGATGAATATCGATCGGTACAACTACATCCGAATCGATAAGTGGATGCCTTGCCTGATGCAATTCTACGATTCCATTGTCATTTAATAAAGGTTTAGTCGCCCGCATATCAATACTCAGTTTAGCCTTTGCGCATGAAAAGTCCAGTTGTGCCAAAACATTACAATTTGTCTGTAACGTCAAAGCCGCTTCGCCGACCTTACCGCTCACCATACGCAGAATACGCTCAACCTCGGTCTTATCAGCAGACATCAACTGCTTGATATCATTATTTAAATTAACTATGGCCATCGGCTCAATAAACACTGTTGCGCCGCTTGCCGATTGATCATGAATGATTCCTGGAAAACTGGTGCGGTATTCTTGCTTTATGGGAATAACATAACGATCACCACGAATTGTAACCAAAGTATCTTGAAATAACTTCTGATATTCACTCGAACGAAGTATACTATCCAACTTTTCTTTTACTCGTGCTTGCGATACCCGAATTTCTCGTCTAATACGTGTCAATTCAGTACTGGCGTCATCCCGAACAATTCCATGCTCATTGATTGTATTCTCAATTAGACTTTCAATGTGGGGTATGACGGTAATCTGTGTAACTAAAGCAGTTAACAACGGTATATGTAACGGTAAATTATTAAAAAAAGTCTTTAAGCGCCTTGCCGCGTATAGCGTACTACCAATGGCCAATATTTCGTCAGGTTCCAGTATCGCATTTAATTGCGCTCTCCTAACCATTTCCCGAATGTCCCGAATCCCACCTAAAGGGACATTTGGATATTCATCAAGGATTTGCCGGGCCTCCTCGGTCTCTTGAATTCGTAATTGGACCTCAGCGTAATTACTGATCGGTGTAAGCTGTTCAACCAGCTCCCTGCCAATCACCGAGCTTGTTCTATGCGCAAGCATTCCTTGAACCTTATGGTATTCTAGTGTTCTTAAAACTGATAGATCCATTTATTTCTCCCTTATAAGACGCCTCTAAAATAGTGGCCCCGGGTAATATCTTGCTCAAACTTCTTAAGCAAACTTTCATTTGTAAAAATTGGATGTTCGTGCCCTAAATCTAAAATTTCTCGATATAACTTGGTTAACTTGCCAATATCCATCGGCGTGCCATATTTACCCTCAATTCGAATTCTGTTAATTCCCATATCACCAAATTTAGGGACATGAGGAATCATACTCAGTTGCTTTGAATTTAATACATGCATCCGACAATATTGATCAGTAACCAGCGGGAAATTAACGTCTTTTCTATCGTTTAACCAGTATCGACCCCGCATACAGGCCTGGTTACACTTCCCTGTATGTAAATCGCCCAGATAACTTCCCATTGTACAATATTCTGTAATCATGAGCTCAATATACCCATGGACTAGGCATTCGGTCAGAATTTTTTGGTGTCCGCCTAGCCGCTCAACCTGTGATAAAGTTAATTCTGGAGACAGAGTTAGACTCTCCAATCCCATTTCTTGAAAAAACTTTACAGCTGCACTATTATAAATATTAAGCCCGTAATCACCATGAAGCTTTAGCTCTGTCGTTTTGGCTACTTGTAAAGTACCAAGATTTGAAATACTAACAGCATCAGGTTTCAATATCATAAAAAGTTCTAAATCAGAATAAAATACCGTTCTCTGCCACTCTTTAATAATTCGTGGCGTAGATAAAATCACGGTCTTTCCATTGGAACGCACTAAGTCAACTACCTTTTTATAGTCATCAGCAGTAATGTTTCTATGATCAAAAGATTCTCCACCAAACATGATAACATCAGCGCCGGTTTGAAGACAGATATGTACTTTCTCGACAGTGTCGACATTAACGACCAAGCCCGGCTTCACCATGACCTTATCCTTTGAGAGATTAGCAGGCAAAAACTGGGTTATCCTTATATGATTCCGAGGAAGAGGAGGCCTTCTAAACCTCGCTAAGCGTACTTCCTCCAGATCTTCTATCGCCCGCCTCCGTGCATCATTAATCTCACTGATGGGCACCATGACTTCGCCTTCGATCTCACAAATAATCTTATCTAATTTGAAGATTGTGTTGCCAAGTCGTTCAAGTTGTTTCGTAATTACATCAGGACTCAACGGACGTTTCAATGCTTTCTCAGCTACAAAAACTGTGGTGACTTCACTTGTGTATCCATCCGAGTCACGCAACCGTATCACCATCGGTTGCCCTTCACTCACTTTGACCTCTGCACTAACCGAAACCCGGTTAAGCGGCATACTGGTTTTAAAAAATGCACGGGCCCGTCCCATAAGTTTTGCATCAAACACCTTGAAAACCCTGTCATTGGCTTTAACAGGTGAAGACACAGGTACAACAACCTCGGCATGGGCAGGTGCGAAAGATGTCTCATCGCCATCAACCCACATCTTTGTAACAGTGGTACTAACCCGTCCGCCAACTTTTACCCAAAAGTCTATAATATCATTGGAGGCCAGCGGTTCATCAAGTTTAATCGTTGCGGTTCTATTTTTGCCATCATACCACAACACCCGCCCGACACGTACGCCACGATTGTTTGGCCGACGGTCGCTCATCATCAAATGACCTTGCTTCCCTTTAAGATATGCTGTCGTAAACTCTCTATTAAAAATTTGCGTTAAATCTTTAACATCTTGTTTGTCAACTTCATAACGATTAGAACTAGCTAAATAAGCGTCAATGGCCCGGCGATAAGTTTCAACAACAATAGCTACGTACTCAGGACGTTTCATACGTCCTTCAATTTTAAATGATTTGACACCGGCCTGTATAAGCTCTGGTATCAGCTCGAGAGTCTTTAGATCCTTGGGACTAAGTAAATACTCTCCGGTGTCGGTTCCTTTCAAAACCTCGTTATTGTGCTCATCAATCAAGGTGTATGGCAGTCGACACGGTTGAGCGCATCGGCCTCTATTACCACTTCGTCCTCCAATCATGCTACTCATCAGACATTGGCCTGAATAAGATATACAAAGTGCGCCATGCATAAAGGTTTCGATTTCAACATCTGAATTTTCACAGATCGTCTGAATATCCGCAAGTGACACTTCTCTCGCCAAAACAATTCTCTTAAACCCGAGTCCAGCAAGAAATTGTACACCCTCTAAATTATGAATTGTCATTTGTGTACTTGCGTGAAGAGGAAGATGAGGAACAACCTCTTTTGCCAGCTTTGCAACCCCCATATCCTGAACAAGTATTGCATCTACTTCCGACTGATATAAATGCTGTAAATACTTTATGAGGTCGGGAAGTTCACTGTCGTCAACGAGAGTATTTACCGTTACATAAACTAATACATTGCGTAGATGTGCAAAACGAATAGCTTCTGCCAATTCCTCATCAGTAAAGTTAGGAGCATACGCCCGTGCTCCAAAAGCCTTACCCGACATATATACAGCATCCGCTCCAGCTTCAACGGCAGCAATTAAAGCTTCTTTACTGCCCACAGGTGCTAATAATTCGACCATAATGACATCTCCTTTATTATACGGTGAGCTTTGTAATGTTTCGCTCCGCCAATTAAAAGAAGAAGGGATCCCCCCTTCCTCTAGTGAAAATCTTTACTGGTATCATTTGGTGAATCCTTGTCCGGTAGGGTTTTAACGGGTTCCTGTTTTACATGCTCAGCCAGAATATGCACATCCGACATGAACTGCTCTAACCGAGCCCACCGTTCTCCCATCGGGCTTAAAGGATTCTCTACCATGTTTTTGAAATAATTAATAAAGTCCTCTTTGGTAAGCGGTTCTTTTTCAGTCTTTCGAATTAAGGAAAAAGACCCGCAGCTTTCAAGGCGTGCCAGTTTTATGTCTTTTAGATTCGTCATATCCATGCCCTGCCGATGCAATTCCTGACGTAAATCATCATAATTAAAGCTAGTTTTAGCAAAATTCTCGCGAATAATCTGCCCATCTTTGATTAACGTAATTGGTGTTCCTTCAAACCATTTACGAAGTGTTGTACTTTTGAGTGACAAATAGGATAATAATTGCTGCAATATAAGCAAGGCAATCAGCCCTTCTATTCCAGCAATGATTGTCTGACCTCTATCCATCGAAGCTGTTACGATTATATCGCCCATCCCAACCATTAAAACAAAATCAAACGGCGAAAATTGCCCAACTGTACGGTTGCCCATTAACCTAACGACAATGAGAGCCACTCCAAGCAAAATAACCATATGGAGAAATACCTGCCCAAGCTCCGCAGTATCCACCGCACCCCCCCCTTTTTGAATATATTATATACAGGGGGATCATTTTTTATTTAACGTCCTTTACCATTTGTACTAATTGGTTAAAAT
>JAQWAQ010000085.1 GCA_028707635.1 Negativicutes bacterium | reverse complement strand
CGCCGAAGAATTTTCGCTTTCATGAATTTTAGCGCTGTTGCGAAGCGCTGTCAGCATATCGGACGTAACACTTGCTGGATTTTTTTGCATTTCTTGCGCTATCAGAATGGCAAGCTTTTTTACTTCTTTGGTTAACTCTTTACTCATCTCTCTCACCTCACTTTCTGTATAGGAAAGCTTAGGATTTTGTCGAACTGTCACTTCTTCTTTAAAATCATCGTCGCCCACTCTTTTCCACAGTCTGGGCATTTATAGTGAACAATCCGACCATAATCTTTGACTTGTTTTCCCGAAGTATTGCAACATGGGCAATTGGTTACAGACTCGACGTTATTCATATTCCCCTCCACATTTGACCGCAACGGTTAGCCGTGCTATAATTGCGGTAAGTTAATTTTTCGAATCATTATCGTCTGTGCGCCAACACAGGCGGTTTTTCTTTTTGTAGCGGTGCAAATATTACAGCTAAAGCCGCCCCGATTAGATCACGAAGCTCTTTATGGACCTTAACCCAGCCGTTTTCTTCATGCTTGTCCACCTGACCGTCACAAGTAATTTCAATCATCTCTCGGCTAACGGAATTCGTGTCAGCTATTTCTTTCTGTAACTGTAATACACTTGTTGGTAAGTCCCTAAAATCAATGTCAGGCAAGTATCTTTGCCCTACTGGGTCAGACATTTTTAAGTGTTGGTAAGCTAGCCACGGCGTGCTATATACCTCAATCATTCTGACAACTATAGCTGACGGTGGAACTGTTGCCCCGCGTTCATAGGCTCTCATTGACTCAACGCTGACGCTGATTAGCTCCGCTGACGATTCCTGGGTATAACCTGCATAAAGTCTAGCGACTTGATAGATACTCCGGCACTTCTTCTGCATGGTTTTTCACCCCCTTCCAAGTTACAATTTAACTAAGAGGATAACCCTCGCTCACCCCTTCCGCCCGTCCTTTTGGATGGGCTTTCTTTTTTAGCTCAAAAGGCCTGCAAAAATAATCATGATCACCATCATTGAGCAAAACCCAGCCATTGTAAAAAACTCTTGCCACCATTCTGATCGCTCTTGCCGTTGCTTTCTAAGCATGGTTTGCAGCGGATAACGTACGTTGCGAATCTCATTCATTCTTTTACCCCCTTACACCGCGAATCTCTGTGCGTGCTTCCTGCACCTTACTGCCATAGCAGACTGAACCTGCTTACACACCCAACACCGGCGATCATCTCGGCACATTGGCAATGTCACTGCCCTACCGCGCGAGCTTATCGTTGTAACCCATCGCCATTCACGGCGGCCTTTAAACCTCTGGCCGCATTGGGCGCAGTATGTGACTTTCATACTATCCCTCCCGCTTATCCATTCTTACTACAGAATATAGTCAGGCTGATCTCTAATTGGCAACGCGCTGACAACTGGAGTCCGCTTGAATAATATTATTAACGCCCCCTCTCGATCGTTTCTTTGCCCACGCGATTAGCTCATCAGTAATAAATGCTTTGCGCGCACCCATAGGAAACCAAGGTAAAGCATCCTCCCTAATTAGCATATAAAGTTGCGCCCGTGAAATCGTTAGAAATTCAGCTGCCAGATTTGCATTCAAAATTGGCGGAAATTGTTTTATCTCATTTGGCTTTGGCAATGGCTTTGGAACTTCAGTACCGCATTCAGGGCAAAACTTGATATTTTGCGCGAGTTCATTTTGACATTTCAAACATTTCAATTTTTCTCACCTCCAGGACACCAAGTAAACATAATATTTTTTCTGTGACTGATACGCTTAGTTGTGTCTATTAATGTACATAGGTGCTCGCACGCGTCTAACTTTATTTGCATACCCATGCTAAAAACCACACAGTCAAAATACAAACTATATAAACCAGAGCCAATTTAATCCTTATCAACTCTAAAAATATATCTGTTAACTGCTGTTCCACCCCCCCTCCTCTCTACGCCGCAGGCTTTGGCCCTGGCTCGGTTGTCGCCGCTTGCTCGTCTTGGGTCGGCGTTTGTTTTGCTAGTTTTGTAGACGTTTTGTCTCTAGTATCATTAAAAAAAATTTGCTCAACGAATACACCGTAATAGTTAGCAATCTTTTGAGCTACACCAAGAGAAGGTTTTCTGCGTTTCAATTCAATTTTTCCTAACATTTGCGGAGTAATACCAATAATTTTTGAGACTTCCTTTAATGGCCTCTTGCCGCGTAAAGACCGCAGGTCTAAGTGTTCCAAGATAATCACCTCACTTTCTAGAGACGTTTTGTTTCGTAATGTCTCCATTATAGACGAGACAGATGGTCTCTGTCAATGCATATGTGAAACTTTTTGTCTCTAGTATTGTTTTGAAACTAATTGTCTCATATACTAATAGGTAGGTGATGATAATGAAAGAAAAATCGTTGTTTGCTCAACGACTAACTGATCGGCGTATTAAATTAAAGTTTACTCAAGAATCATTTGCAAATCTTGTCGGTATGTCTAGGGCTAGATATGCAAACTATGAACAGTCGCGCCGCGAACCAGATTTTGAAATTGCCAAATTATTTGCCGAACATCTTAAAACCACCACTGACTATCTGCTAGGGTATGATGATTATGATCGTCGTCCTACTACTCCACCTCGACATAACAAGCCAAAGGACCTACTAAAGTTTCTTGATGAAAGCGAAGTTATGTTTGACGGTGTACCTTTAACTGAAGAAGATAAAGAAAAAGTCCGAAAAGCATTAGAGTTGGCTTTTTGGGATGCAAAGCAGCAAAACAAGCGGAAAAAATCCTAGTAAATATATAAAGGATTTTTTCCGCTTTATTTTCTGTCGTTATATGTCGAATAAATGTTTTTGGATGGTATTGTGATGATTAATATAAAATTACGTGTTGCAAACCTCGTTAGAAAATATGGTACTTGCAAACCCTATGCCCTAGCGCATGATCTTGGTATAAGGATTATACCCGTTGACCTTCCGATCAGCGTGCGGGGCTTTTTAGTACGTGTACTTCGACGAAAGATAATTTTGCTTAATAACAAGTTATCAGAAACTGGGGCAAAGGTTGTTATCTGCCATGAGCTTGGACATGCCCGGCTTCATTCAGGCTATGGCTATTACTATGATCCCGCCGGTACATATTTCATTCCTTCAAAGCGCGAGACTGAAGCTAACGAGTTCGCCGCTTACCTACTTTCGCACTCATATGACATTAATCCTGACATAGTTGCTAATATTCTAAAGGATAGGCACCCTGATCCCAAGGCAGTCCATAAAATTCTAGGTGAGTTAATTACATTCCCATAGATAACTGTGGTTTATATATTTATTTAAGGGAGGTTTTATTATGATGCGGTGTCCAGACTGTGGTTTTGAATCAACTGGTGAAATATGTACAAACTGCTGCTCAACAAGTCATTTTCCGACCACCAAAATTAAAGAGCTAGATATGTCAACTACTAAACAGGCTATACTTTATGATTCAGGTAACTACTCATTTTATAATTCGAAAGCTAAAATTGATAAAACGATCAATTTTTTACGAGGGATTCTGGCCGGGATAATAATTGATCGGCAATTAAATGCGACTGAAGTTGATAAATTAAAAGAATGGTATGAAAGCAATAAACAGCAAATAAATCGACATCCCTTCTCTGAATTAATTCCAACTATTGAAATTATCCTGAAAGGTAGTACTATAACCAGAGATGATATTGACGATATTCTCTGGTTATGTGACCAATTTACCGGCAAAATATTTTATGATTTAATCACGTCCGATATTCAAAAGCTACATGGTATTATGCGTGGAATTTTGGCCGACGACAGAATAACCGATAAAGAAATTCAAGGGCTAAGGGTATGGATTAATGATAATGATCATCTAACAGCAACTTATCCTTATGATGAACTATGTAGTTTAGTAACAGCAGTTTTATCTGATGGAACAGTCACAAGTGATGAAAGAGAATTATTAATAGCTTTCTTTATCGAATTCACTGGATATAATTCTGAAATAAAAACTAAATCATCACTGTCGAAAAAAACAATATCCAAGCAAGGTATTTGCTCGGTATGTCCTGAGATTGTGTTACCAGATAAACAATACTGTTTTACAGGAATATCATCAAAAACAAGTCGTGAAGGCTTTGCTAATATTGTTAGTTCTCTTGGTGGCATTTATAAAAACTCGGTATCAAGCAAGACTGATTACTTAGTAGTCGGAAACGAATGCAATCCATGCTGGGCATTTGCATGTTACGGTCGTAAAGTTGAGGCTGCTGTTAATTTGCGTAAAAGTGGAAATCGTATTCTAATTGTTCATGAATACGATTTCTGGGACTACTATAATGATTTTGTAGCTGGGTTATAATAGAATGCCAAAGCACTAATATACAGGCTAGTGTGTGGTACAGTTCCATCTTTAAATATGGGAGAGTGAATATATGTTCTTTTTCTTTGATGAAAAAAACATGAAAATTGAGTCTGATATTGAACCAATTACTGAAGTGACAATTACAACCTTTGAAGACATTCGACATGTTGATGAAAAGGGTCGTGAGTACTGGTCAGCCCGAGAACTGATGGTCATTCTTGAGTATTCAAAATGGGATAATTTTAAAAACGTAATCGAAAAAGCGATGGAAGCTTGTAAAAACAGCAATTATAGCGTATCTGACCATTTTCCCGATGTCGGGAATATGGTCGAAATCGGAAGCAAATCAAAGAGAACTGTTCAAGATTATCAATTATCGCGCTATGCCTGTTATCTTATAGTTCAAAATGCCGATCCTTCGAAAGAAGTTGTGGCGCTCGGACAAACTTATTTTGCAACCCAAACTAGACGCCAGGAATTATCGGATCAAGAAAAAGAAGATTTACAGAGACTTTCGATTAGAAATGAAATGAAAGAACATAACAAGAAGCTTGTTGATGCAGCTCACCAATCAGGAGTAATTGATAATCGAGATTTTGCGATATTCCAAAACAATGGCTATCAAGGCCTTTATGGTGGCATGGGAGCAAAGGAAATTGGTCACTACAAAGGACTAAGACCAAAGCAGCAAATTTTAGACCATATGGGCAGCACTGAGTTAGCAGCAAATCTATTCCGTGCCACTCAAACAGAAGAGAAGCTGCGCCGCGAGCAAATTTATGGTAAACGTCACGCTAATCAGGCACATTATGAGGTCGGCAAAAAAGTACGTGATACTATTATGGAATTAGGCGGTACAATGCCAGAAGATTTACCTCGCTGCGAGGACATCAAGAAAATTGAGCGGAAATACAAAAAAATTTCTGATGGATCAAAACCAGCAGAAATTAAATAATTCTTTCTTGCCCCATCTCGGGGCTTTTATTCCACCCCTAAAGCGAACATACGTACCACGAAAGGATTGATTACTATGGACCATTCTTATTTAGTCAAGAATGTGAGCACCCCTCTCAGCCAACAAATTAACCAATTAGCACAAAACGATCCAGAGACAAAGGAACTTTGGAATTATATTAAGTTTAGACAACCCGATTTTATATCTATCTTAGGATCACCAGAATCAGATAGCGAGTCTATAAAGTCTTTATTACAATGCTTAAAACACGCATATCAATTAGCCCTTGCAGATTTTAAAGCGCATCCCCATGGAAATAGAGAAAAAAATATCTTTAAAGTCAGAAACATGCTACTAAGCAAGGCAAGGAAGGATTGCATTGACGAAACGTCGCCAGGATCAATAAGCTAGTCGGCCAACTGCCTGAATCTTCTATGATATACAGGCTATGCTGCAGGACTATATACAGTTTAATACTACAATGCCAAAGTTGTATGGATTGCCAGTATATGAAATGTATAACTCTGCACATATAAACTTTTAAAAAACCAGTAAATAATAAGTCGGCTTTATCTATAGCCAGAAAGGAGTAAGTAATGGCTACAGTCCGCATAGAACGCCGTTCCCGAAAAGCCTTTACACTCATAATTGACCACGGAATTGATCCCATAACCAAAAAGCGAAAAAAGGAAACACGCACCATTGTAACTGATGATATAACTGTTGCAGAGGCCGAGCGTCTTACAATCCTAGCTGAATTGGCTAAAGGTACATATAAGCCAACCAGCAAAGCCACGTTAAAAGAATATATAGAGCACTGGTTTACTACGCCAGTTGCCAAGAAGCTTGCATCTAAAACTCATGAAAACTATCGCAATTGCGCGGATCTTAGGATTATTCCTTGGATTGGTAATATTAGGCTCAAGGAGCTATCACGATCAGACTTACAGCGATTCTACAAGCAAATATTACAGGTAGGACACCTTGACAACATCAAGCCGCCATTGCCCGGGCAAGAACCACGCAAAAGAAAAGAAATCGGTCGTGAAACACTTGAGTATCATCACAGGTTTATCCATCGAGTCCTGAACCATGCAATTTTTGAAGACGAGATACTAGAACGAAATGTTGCAACTAAAATTATATTGCCTGAACCCGAACGAGAAACTGAATATAATCCGGACGTAGAAATAGCCAAAGTGTTTTCACAGAGTGAAATAGTACAATTGGAAGCCGCAGCCGCAACAGATCCCAAATCTGTCCCATATGTAAATATCCTAACTGTGGCCTTAAGAACTGGAATGCGGCGCGAGGAGCTGCTTGCACTCCGCTGGCAAGACATTGATTTCAAGAGTCATACAATTACGGTCAAGCGCGCTCTAATATATACTAAACTAAATGGTTATGAGTTTAAGTCCACAAAAAACAAAAAGCGACGAATAATTGAAGTAACTGAGGAAGTATTAAACGCCATGCGTGCAGAAGCGAGGCGTCAAGCCCCTTTTAAGTTGCGATTAAAGGACAAGTATGACAAGAAAAGCAAGCTGATATTTTGCAGAGAAGATGGATTCCAAAGCCATCCTGACACTATTAGCTCTTGGTTCCCATCTTTCTGCAGTTCGATCGGAATTACCAGACTTGGTTTTCATTGTCTAAGACACACCCATGCTAGCCACTTGCTGGCCAGCGGCGAAGATATCACATATGTATCCAAACGCCTTGGCCATAGTAGTATCCAGGTAACCTATGGAACTTATTTTCACTTCATACCACTTGAGAAAAGGGCATCACTAAAGGAACTTGAAAAAAGGTTTAAAAAATGATTTTGTATTATCTTGTTTATGGGCGTTCATTGGCATCTAAAATCGAATATTTTTTATTTTTGCCTTAAAACGGACACAGTTTTGGACACATGATAACATAAATCAAGGCTCCCGATATCCTCGGGAGCCTTGATTTCATTGGAGCCGATAGCAGGATTCGAACCTGTGACCCTCTCATTACGAATGAGATGCTCTACCAGCTGAGCTATACCGGCATTTTAACATAATTAGTATAGCGCTGCGCACTTAAAAAGTCAAACAAGTTGTAAGTCGGATCTAACCAACTCGATGCATTTTAGCATGTTCCACCAATTCAAAGGCCTCAGCCTTATGAATCATCAAATCAGCTACAATATCGGCATCGAGTTTGTTATTTGCCGCCATTGTTGTCATGATGTTTTCAACCTCATGTTGCCGCATACCGGGTCGATATGGCCGGTCTTCGGTCAGTGCGATAAAAACATCGGCAACAGCAATAATGCGTGATCCCAATCTTAACGAACGATTGGCAATACGGAAGGGATACCCTGCTCCATCAGGCGTCTCATGATGAAAAGCTGCCCATTCGGCAATAGTGCTAAAGCCATCAATTTGCTCTAAAATTCGGTATGTATAATACGGATGCTGCTTAATAATAGCCAACTCGGCCGACGTGAGTTTGCCCGGTTTTTCTAGTATTTCATTAGGAATCGCCAACTTACCCAAATCATGCAATAAACCAGCAATACGCATCATTTTAATTTCAGCCTCGCTATAGCCTTTGTTTTTCGCCATAAATTGCGCGACTATTGATACACCACGTGAATGCCGCGCTGTAAACCGACTGGTACTGTCGATCACTGTGGCAAAAATTTCAGCAATATTGATAACATCATCAATATTAAGGCTCATTCGCCCTACATCATCGATATGTCGAAAGAAGTTTTGATAATAATGAGGATTAACTAAATCAAGCCAAAAACTTTCTTGCTGTGAAATTTCCTCTAAAGCACTGACAAGCTCCGGATCAAAATAACTCCCATTTAAGCTCTGGATGGCCGCCATTATTCTTTGCTTTTCTTCAAATATATTAATATTGTCAAGCATCATAATTTCCAAGCGATCAGCCAAATTAATGATTCGGCTGATCAACGGTATCTCTGTACCGGCAATTCCTGACGGACTTGATCCATTCCAGTAGTCATGGTGGTGCCGGATGGGTACTGCAAGCGCGCCAAACTGAGCTGAATCTTTAAGAAGATTGTAGCCCGCTTCCGCATGGGTATAAATATCCTCATTAACAAGCAGACTGGTGAGTTTGCGTTTTTCCTTCCAGTTCGACGCTGCCCCTAAATCATGCAGCAAAGTTGCATATAATAGTACCTGGCGATTCGCTGCATCCAAGTCAATCTGCTCACCAATCCGGTAGGCAATCATCGCTGTCCGCCAGTGATGGCGCGACAAGCCGCCGGATGAAAGTTCCAGCGCCAATGACAGCGCCTTAACAAGATTAATTGGGTAAATGGTAAATAGCATGTGTACTCCTTTAGCCCTTAAAACTCTGTTTCCAGTCGATAAAGGAACCAGGTCACAGCCAGTAAGTCGGCTGCTCCACCGGGACTTACGTTATGGGCGATAAATTCTTGATCTAAAAGTTCTGTCATCTTCCTACCTTGTTCGGTAGCCATACCGCCTGCCGAAATTACAGCCTCAACTTTGGCCCGCACCCAGCACCGCATTTTATCAGGGTCGTGCCGATGCATAACAGTAGTGTCATCGGCATTCAGCATTAATACCAGCAGCGTATCGACTAAAGCAGCATTAATAGTTAACCCGGCCTCAAGCGCTGTCCGCAGCGTCGGTAGGGCTATTGCGCCTACCGCAGGCAGTCCTGCTTCCATTTCACCGCGGATACCAGTTATCTTGTAATCACGATATAATCGTTCACCGGCTGTCAGCGCACCATCTTTTCGTCCGACTGCCCTTCCCAACTCACGTTCAACGATTCCAGTTGTTATTTCAGCAATTACAGCAAGAACGTCTGCTGCCTTTAACGGCTTGTCCTGCTTGCAGAGCAGGCCAGCCGCAGCTGCTGCTATCCCCAAGGAAAACAAGAGTCCCTTTTGGGTATTTACGCCTTTTGTTGCCTGCAGCATCTCCCGTTCGGCCTCAATGCCGATGTGACGCAACACAGGCAACAGCTCTGGCAATAGATCGTCATGGCTGATACCGGCTTGGGCAGTGCGCGCCATGGCCGTGCTCAACGCGGCTGTACTTGACATAAAACTAAAGAAGTCCATATCTGTATGTGCACCGCTATTAATACGATCAACTAATCCCGGGGCTGGCGTGCAGGCTGCTTCATACAGCATGGACTCAATGGCCAAGCAACCAATTTTCTGCGCAGTCTGGCAAATATTACGGGTTAAATAGGCTTTAAATGTCGTCAGCAATAAACATACGGCTGATCCCACCTCGGCGGCCGTATGCTTGTTTTCTCTCATACACGTTACAGCTTCCTGCCCGCACACAAGGCAGCCACGACTTTGCCCCTGCTGCCGCCGGGAAATCAGACTACCGTCAGCGGCAAAAACATCGACATCCAGCAACCGGCCAAACGGCTCAGCCTCCTCGACCGCAACAGCTGCCTCCTTAATGTCCTGTGCTTGACCTGCAACAGCAAGCAAGGCTTCCGGGCCTGTCGGTAAATACAGTTGCCCGATTTGATATATAGTCAATACTTTTTTAAGTTCATTCACGGCGTAGTCCAATAATTGACGGGTAACCGGCAAGTCTTTGACCGGACCGGGCATATTAATTGTAATGCTGATGATAGGACTATTATACTTTTTCAGCATTTCCTTCTGACGCTTGTGCCGATCCTCCTTGGCCGCCAGCACGTCATCTAATGTTACGTTTTTATGATCACACGCTTCAATCAACCTATGTATGGTCAAGTCCCCCTCGTACCGCTCAAAGGCTTCTTATAATCCATCTTAATCAAGTCTTACTTTATTATATGTTGCAATGAAGAGTAGCGTCAAATGATGATTATAGTGAGGTTTTTCTAAAGGTAAGGATAATTATTGTCCCACATGAATATGCATATAGTAAAACACCGGCTTGGTCCCGGCAGAGAAAGGAAGTCAATGCTCTTGATTAGCCGTCGAAGCTTTCTCAAATTATGCGCTGGCACAGTAACTAGTCTTTACTTTTTTAAGGAAACCTACCTTGCCATCGCCGCCAGTCAGCAAATTCCTGTGCTTTTATACCATCGGGTTGGTTACAGCAAAGGTGATCTCACCGTAACGCCTGAACGCTTTAACCGTGACTTACTTCGGCTACACGATCATGGTTATCAGACGATATCACTGGCCCAATTTCAAAGCTTAATGGCAGGAAATAATGTCAGCATTCCGGATAAACCGCTCTTAATCACCTTCGATGATGGCTATGCCGACAATTATGAAAATGCCTACGTCAGCCTGCTCAATCATGGCATGACAGCGCTCTTTTTCATCATTACCGGCCTATTGGCGACAACTGACCGGCTCACCCCTGTCCAGATCAAAGAAATGCAGCAAAACGGCATGTCATTTGGTTCACATACAATGAGTCATCGGGCCCTCGCTGATTTAACTCTGGCCGATATGGAAGTAGAGTTAAATAGTTCCCGGACAACCTTGGAAAACATTCTACGCATTCCCATCGACACAGTATCCTACCCCCGCGGCCGTTATACCGCCGCCACCATAAAAATGGCCGGACAATGCGGTTACCACTATGGTTTTACGACAATTTATGGCAGTTGCTATCCAGGTTCAGCGCCCTTTGAACTCCGCCGGATCCCTGTGTTTAGCTACGATAACGATATTATCTCGGTTATAAATAAACGCCGTTATGGCTAAACAAGACTGCCCATTCCGTGTGGGCAGTCTTGTTATTACAGCATTTTTTTCTTCCATAAGCCAACTACAGTGATCACGGCCAGTAAAAAAGCAATTATCACGATATAGAGGAATCCTGACGGATACTCGGCAAACGGAATTGGGACATTCATACCAAAAAAGCTGGCAATCATTGTCGGTATGGCCAAGATAATGGTCATAGACGCCAAAAACTTCATGACAATGTTGAGATTATTCGAGATAATCGAGGCAAAAGTATCCATCATACCGTTAAGGATATGAGTATACATTTCAACCATCTCAATCGCCTGCTTGTTTTCAATAATAACATCCTCCAACAAGTCCTCGTCTTCTTCATACATCTTGATCAAATTTTGCAGTTGACTGTTTGTCCTCATTCGCAGTAATCGTTCCAGAACGATACCGTTGGATCGTAAAGATACTGAAAAGTAGGTTAAACCTTTCTGCAAGTCAAGCAGGTCAAATAATTCCTGGTTTTTCATTGATTTACGGAGGTGAGTCTCTATTTCATCTGTCCGGCGATTGATTTGTTTTAGATAGCGCAAATAATAAGCAGCTGATTTATAAAGGATCTGAAATAAAAACCGGGTTTTCTTGAAAGTACTAAATAACCGTGCATTCGCAGGACAAAATTCAGCTAAGACATCATTTGCCTCAAGGCATACTGTGATAAAATAGTCAGCGGTAACGATAATACCAAGGGGTAACGTGTCATAGCCGTCTTTGCCCCGCACTACTGGGATATTGGTAATGACGAGCAGACACCCGTCATCGGTTTCTGTCCGTGAGCGTTCTTCTTCGTCAAGAGCGGCCTTAAGCATATCGGAATTGACACCAGTAATCTCCGCGGTTATGGCAAGCTCCTCAACCGTGGGATTAATCAAATTAACCCATGCACCCTTTTCCGTCGTAGCCGCTGTGAGTACATTGAGTGTATTACAGTTGCTTTTATATATTTGAAGCATTGGTTATTCCCCTCTTCTCTTGAGGAATAGCCAAATTCACCCTTTTAGAGCAGAAAAAATGGATATTCCCGTATTCTTAGTTAGATAACGTATTTGCGTTGGACTAGGTAAGTCTACATCCATTTTTCTCACCTTCTGTCTACTTTATGAATATACTCTAAAATATACTCGCATCAGTTGTAATAGTCAACAATTGCTTATATTATACCATGGTTTAAACTTACTATTGACAATAATCCGCCTTCTCACTATCATTATAAACGAAAGCTATAATACTTGGCTAACTTAAATTACCAGTTTAGGTTGGTTGACACGATTATTATCAGCTGATATAATGTTTATTGTGTCGGGCACGGAGGGGTGTCCGAGCGGTTTAAGGAGCTGGTCTTGAAAACCAGTGATCCCGCAAGGGACCGTGGGTTCGAATCCCACCCCCTCCGCCATAATTTCATTGACACTAATTATGGAGTGGTACTCAAGTGGCTGAAGAGGACGGTTTGCTAAATCGTTAGAGGTCGTGAGGCCTGCCAGGGTTCAAATCCCTGCCACTCCGCCATTAAAAAGAGCAGTCTCTTACCGATAAGGTAAGAGATTTTTTATTGCCGACTTGTAACAGTTATTGGGCAACAAAAAATCTCCTATAGCCTAAAAACTATAGGAGATCACACTTTTACATGGTGCCTCAGGGCAGAATCGAACTGCCGACACGAGGATTTTCAGTCCTCTGCTCTACCGACTGAGCTACCGAGGCAGGCTAGCAGTATTATAATAGAAAAGACTTGGCTTATGTCAAGTCTTTTGAGTTAGTTTAAAAATGGCGACCCGGAAGGGACTTGAACCCTCGATCTCCGCCGTGACAGGGCGGCATGTTAACCACTACACCACCGGGCCAGCTTTATGAGATTGGTGGGCGATGACGGGATCGAACCGCCGACATCCTGCTTGTAAGGCAGGCGCTCTCCCAGCTGAGCTAATCGCCC
>JAQWAQ010000084.1 GCA_028707635.1 Negativicutes bacterium | reverse complement strand
GTTTATTTTGAAAGCTCACTCTATATTCCTCCTGCCCGACTCGCTGCCAAAATAGCCAAGGCGATTACACCAAAAGCAACGCCTACAAGCCAGAATATAATGACAACTTTTGTTTCTGACCATCCCGAAAGCTCAAAATGGTGATGAATGGGACTCATTAAAAAAACACGCTTTCCTGTCGACTTAAAGGACGCCACTTGAATAATTACCGATAAAGCTTCGATGACAAACACTCCGCCCACGAGCACCAGCAACAATTCAGTTTTAGTCATAACTGCCACCGCAGCAAGTGCTCCCCCTAAGGCCAATGAACCAGTATCACCCATAAACACCTTAGCTGGATGGGCATTAAATCGCAAAAATCCCAGTGTCGCGCCTGCTAGAGCGACACAAAAAACTGCCAGCTCATACTTACCAAAACTCAGACAAATGATAGCGTAAGCAACGGCTGCTACAGTTGTCGTCCCTGCTGCCAAACCATCAAGACCATCAGTTAGATTTACAGCATTTGTAGTGCCAACAAGAACAAGAAAAATTAAAACATAATATAAAGGTCCGAAATCAATGGTGGTTCCTAACAATGGAATCCACAGGTCAGTACCACGGTTCATATAGACAGCGGCAATATAGGCCAAGGCGATTGCCATAATAATTTGACCTAATATCTTCTGTTTAGCTTTTAATCCCAATGAACGCTTCAGAACTACTTTTATAAAATCATCTAAAAAACCAATCAGCCCATGGCCGATGGTAACGAATAACGCCAGCCAAACTTCAACGCTTTTCCCAGCGTACAACACAGTAGGAATAAGTAAAGCAACGAGAATGATTACCCCACCCATTGTCGGCGTTCCTGCCTTAGCATAATGGCGTTCAGGTCCTTCTTGTCGAATGCTCTGGCCAACTTTTAATCGCCGCAATAATGGGATAATAAGCGGCCCCAATATCAGAGCCACCAAAAATGACAGTCCGGCGGCGTAGAACAATGCTTGCATGATAGACCTCCCTAGAACTTAGCTCACTGCATCTAAAAGCTTCTCCATTTGCATGCCCCGGGATCCCTTTAGCAAAACTGTGTCACCAGGCATTAAATGTTGTTTTAAAGCATTTTCTGCTTCTTCATGATTTTTACAGGCAATAACAACGTTAGAGCCGCTTACACGTGCTTCTTGCGCAATATAAGCAGCCATTTCTCCGACTGTAATAACAACTTCAATCCCACTATTGCCAACCTTGCGCCCAATTCTTTGATGAGCTTCGACGGCTACTTGTCCTAATTCAAGCATATCGCCCAAAACGACCACCTTACGCCCCTTAGCAATCTCGGCCAGAGTATCAACAGCTGCCTCCATGGAGAGCGGACTTGCATTATATGCATCATTTATAATTGTATAATTGCCTTTTGTCTCAAACGAAAGTCGCATTGCACTTCCAGTAAAATGTCGTATTCCTTGCCTGATTTCATCAAAGCTAAGGCCAAGCACTAGACCTACAGCAACAGCCGCAAGCACATTATAAACATTATGCCGCCCAACTGTCGGAACGAATAGTTCCGCTATTTCTCCCAAATACTTCGCACTAATCGTCATGCTATTTTCGTTAATCTTGACATTAACGCCTTGTACGTCACAACCATCTGCTATACCATAGAAAATCACACTGGCATCAGTTTTTTGCCCCATTTCACGTACAAATGCGTTGTCTCCATTCAAGATAGCCCTACCTGCTTTAGGCAAAGATTCTACTAATTCGGCTTTTGCCGTCGCGATATTTTCTAATGACCCCAACAGTTCCATATGTGTTTCACCAACATTAGTGATTACCCCAATACTTGGCAATGCAATGTCAGTCAGCTCTTTAATTTGACCTAAACCCCGCATTCCCATTTCCACAATCGCAACATCATGATGTAAATTAAGATCTAACAAAGTTAACGGTAGTCCAATTTCATTATTGTAATTAGCTTCTGTTTTAAGAATAGTAAACCGGCTACCCAAAACAGCTGCTATCATGTCTTTTGTCGTCGTTTTACCGTTAGAACCCGTGACCGCAATAACTGGAATCGCAAAACGCTGACGATGAAAGCGGGCCAAATTTTGGAGTGCCGATAGGGTATTCCCTACCTTAATAATGGCAACGTTATCGTCAAAAGATAGATTTTCTTCACGACTTATCACAATTCCTACAGCACCGTTTTGTATGGCCTGCGGAATAAAATCATGCCCATCAAAGCGCTCGCCCTGAAGCGCAATAAACAGGTCTCCTGGTCGCACCTTCCGGGTGTCGGTCGTTACACCACTGAACTGTTTAATTGTTCCGGGCTGCAACAAAACTCCTTTAGTTACAGTACAAACTTCAGATAATATAAACTCTGCCATCACTTCATCTCCATAATAGCCGCACGGGCTACTTCGCGATCGTCAAATGAAATTGTCTTATCCTTGAGTATTTGATACGTTTCATGGCCTTTACCTGCGATAATAACAATATCATCTTCTTCTGCAAAACCAATGGCTAGATAGATTGCTTCCCGGCGATCAGCAACTCTGTTATATACCTTATTTTCATAGCTGCCTTCGCATATTCCGACTTCAATTTCATCTAGTATGGTATCCGGATCTTCAGTCCGCGGATTATCGGAAGTAGCGATAACAACATCAGCATATTGCATTGCTAAAGTCCCCATAATAGGCCGCTTAGTACGGTCACGATCACCACCACATCCAAAAACAACAATAATCCGCCGTCTGGCAAATTCCTGCGCTGTCTTTAAAATATTTTCAAGTCCGTCAGGGGTATGAGCATAATCCACAATAACGCTAAACGGCTGACCAGCATTAACCACTTCAAAGCGCCCTGGAACACTCTGGAACGATTCTAGTGCCTTCTTTATTGTTGATGCGTCAATTCCTTCAGCTAATGCTGCACCAATCGCCGCCAAAACATTATAGACATTAAACATTCCGGTAATATTTAGATGAAGTGGTATTTTCTCTTCGGACGTATTAACGACCAAATGTGCCCCCATCGACTCAATTTTAATGTTATTCGCTACCAAGCTTGCCTTATTTCTAACACCGTAGGTCATCTTACGACATTGCGTATTCTTCAGCATAAAATCAGCAATAGGATCATCGGTATTTATAATCGCAGTCTTTCCTAATTTTATATTATCAACGTTATTTAATTTGCGAAACAACTCGGCTTTCGCATCAGCATATCTTTCAAAGGTGCCATGAAAATCCAAATGATCTCGAGTCATATTTGTAAATACCCCTACGTCAAACTCACATCCCGCGACTCTGTCAAGAGCCAAGGCATGCGACGAAACCTCCATGACAACGTAATCCATCCCCTGTTCAGCCATTTCAGCTAAGACAGTCTGGAGATCAATAACATCTGGGGTTGTATTGCTTATTGGCCTTGTCTCGTCTTCAATAAGAATCTGGATTGTGCCAATGACACCTACCTTATATCCAGCCGCACGCAAAATATCTCGAATAAGATAAGTTGTCGTCGTTTTTCCATTCGTACCAGTAACACCAATGATCCGTAGCTTAAGCCCCGGGTAGTCATAAAAGAACGGTGTTATTTTGCGCATGGCCACTTTAGTGTCAGGTACTTTGATTACAGTCATATCCTCAACGGCAACATCCTTCTCAACGAGTATAGCAGTTGCCCCCGCTTGCCGTGCCTGTTCAATATAATCGTGTCCATCAACTCGATTACCAGTAAGGCAAACAAATAGCGCTCCTGGTACTACCTTCCGGGAATCATGAGCTATTCCCTTAATTAATTGCCCAGCATTTCCACTTATCTCGGCCTCCAGGAGCAATGCAATTAATTCTTGTAACTTTTTCGCCATGCGACATCCCCTACCTTTTCTCAGTCACTATTATTGCCATAATTACCAATTTTATCTGTTAGTGAAGAAAAAGTCTACCTATAAGTGTATCTATTCTAAGAAGACTGTAATCATTGACCCACTCGGAATTTTACTCCCCGACAGAGGGTCCTGCTTAGCAACCTTACTCCCTGGTCCAACCGGTGAAATACTAAGTCCGACCTGCCCAAGAATATCAGATGCTTCTCTTAATGTAAGCCCGATACAATCGGGGACAGTAACCGAACCTATACCATACCTTGGTGTTAGCGTATAGACCAGTACATGAGTACCCTTTGGTATTCTACTGCCTGGTTTGGGAATCTGATCCGCTACTCTTTCTCCTGACTCCTCAATACGAGGATTAAACCCAGCCTTTTGTAAAACCTTCATAGCTTCAGAAACTTCAAGATTAATTACGCTTGGGACAATAACGTGCGGATCTACTTGCTCCGGATCACCATTTTCTTCTAAACGCTGGGTAACGTTTAGGTACTCCATTATATCTTTGATCGCAGCGCCAAAGACCGGAGCCGCAATTTGACCGCCATAATAGATTCCCACCGGTTCATCAATGATTACAAGCATAGCAACCTGCGGATTATCAGCCGGTGCAAACCCTGCGAAGGAAGCAACATATTTACCTGGCATATAGCCCCCTGCACCAACTTTCTGGGCAGTACCAGTTTTTCCTGCAATTCGATAACCCTCAACATAGGCATTTTTACCGGTACCATTTTTCACAACACTTTCAAGAACCTCTTTTACTTCTTTAGCCGTAGCCGCATCAACCACTTTTTCCACTACATCAGTTTCAAACCCGCGAATTGTATTCCCTGCACGATCTTTAACTTCTCGAACAATTTGTGGGCGTGTTCTTAGTCCATCATTAGCAACAGCTGATACAGCTGTGATTAATTGAATCGGAGTAACAGCAATCCCCTGCCCCATTGAAATAGTGGCAATATTGATCGGTTTCACCTGGTTTTTATTAATTACAATGCCTTTGGCTTCGCCGGGCAAGTCGATATTACTCTGTCGGCCCAACCCAAATGCCTCTAAATATCGATAAAAGGGATCCCGCCCTAACTTAAGGCCTACTGTAACAAAGCCTGTATTACACGAATTTTCAACAACCTCGCGAAAAGTTTGGCTGCCATGACCGCCGTGTTTCCAGCAGTGAATTGTTCTTCCCTGCACTTCTATACCGCCCGGATCAAAAAAGCGATCATCAAGTTTAACAACTTTATCACCTAGTACTGCAGTCGTTGTCAGTACTTTAAAAGTCGAACCAGGCTCATAAGTATTCGAAACAGCATTATTTCGCCACAATTTGGGAGAGAAATCAGCAAATTGATTAGGGTTATAATCCGGTCGATTTGCCAACGCCAAAATTTCTCCTGTATGTGGATTCATTACGATTATCGTTGCAGCTTTTGCCTGTGTATCTTTCATGACTCGATCAAGATCACGTTCAATGATCTGTTGGATAACTGTATCGATGGTAAGATAGATATTGTGTCCTTCAACTGGCGGGACAAAGCGATGTGTCGCATAGGGAATTTCCCTGCCCCTTGCGTCGTACTCCACAACAATACTGCCAGCACGTCCTTTTAGATAACTATCAAAAGTCATTTCCACGCCGTCTAACCCTTGACTGTCAATTCCTGTAAAGCCCAATATGTGGGCAGCTAAATTATCCTTAGGATAATACCGACGGTTTTCTTGTGTTAACCCAATCCCCGGAAGACTTAATTTCTTTATCGCTAGAGCACTCTCGACATCAATCTTCCGTTTAATCCAAGTAAAGGCTTGTCGTTTCTTTAATTTAGCAGCTAGTTTATCTCCATCCAAACTCAAAATAGCAGCCAATTTGGCTGCTGTCTCATCGGCATCTCGTATTTCGGCTGGAATTGCATAAACCGATTCTGTACTAACGCTAACGGCTAGTTCCCTTCCATGTCGATCATAAATAATTCCACGCTTGGCCTCTACGGGTATATCGCGAATCCGTTGATCAATAGCATTTTCGGCAAGCCAAGAACTTTTAAAGAACTGTATATACATGAGACGGCATCCTAACCCAAACATAATGACTGCAACAAACAGAAACAATATGACAACCCTTTTTCGAATAATTACGTGAGCAGCTGACGCCATTGAATCTCCCCCAATTCAAATTAACGCCCTTTGCTTGCCTCCGCTTTGCCAGACTTCAATACTTCCATGATTGTGCTTGCAACACTTGCATTATTAGCGTTCTTACTAGCCGTCATATCACTTTGCACATTAGATGCTTGATATACATTTTGCGGCACAACCATACCAAACTGGATAGTGGCTATATGCTGGATACGCTGCGGCGATTTTAGCTTAGCAATGTCAAGACGCAGTGCTTCATTTTCTCTTTCATATTTAAGGATTTGCGCTTTTGTCTGTACCAAATCATAACCAGTTCGGATTATAGCTTCACTCCGGAATGTGACAAACATGGCCGCAAGAGCAATCATTGTGACCATCAAAAAGCACTTTACCCGCAGTTTAGCATTCTTGCGCGATAAGCCTGTATTGGAGGATGGGGCGATTTGTTGTTGTACTTCTTCTTCTATTACCCACTCTTGCTTTCTACTCGCTAACATATGTATTTACCCTCCTTGGAAATTAGAACATGATACCTTTCCTACAGTTGTCGCTTTATAATTTTTCCGCCACTCGCAGCTTTGCACTACGCGATCGTGGATTTTCATCAACCTCATCCTGCGATGGAGCAAGTGCTTTACCAAGAGTTTTTATTTGGGGAGACTTTCCGCACACACAGATAGGCATTTTGGGTGGGCACACGCAGCCTCGTGCCAATGTCTGCAGAGTTTGTTTGGCAATGCGATCCTCTAAGGAATGGAACGTTATAATGCATATCCGCCCCCCTGGCTTTAGCCGATCAACAGCTGTTATAAACGTCTGCTGTAGGATCCCAAGCTCATCGTTTACCTCAATTCGAATGGCTTGAAAAGTCCGTTTTGCCGGATGGGGGCCTTCCCTGCGGGCCGCAGCCGGTATTGCCTTTTTTATAACATCAACAAGCTGACTGGTTGTTTCAATTTTGGCCTGTATTCTTTCACTCACAATAAACTTTACAATACGCTTTGCCCAGCGTTCTTCTCCGTAATCATGTATTACCCTAGTTAGTTCCTCTTCCGAATAGAAATTTACTACGTCATAAGCCGATAATGGTGCATTGGGATTCATTCTCATGTCTAAAGGAGCTTCTTGCATATATGAGAACCCACGTTCAGGAATATCAAGCTGATGTGATGATACGCCTAAATCAAAAAGAATCCCATCGATTTGATCAACATTAAGGTCATTCAATATTTGGGCAAGATTACGAAAATTGTTTTGTACAATATCTACCCGACATAGCGCAGAAGCTAACCTCTGCTGACCAGCAGCAATCGCTTCAGGGTCTTGGTCAATGCCAATAAATCGTCCGCTATGATTTAGCCTTTTTACAATTTGAGATGCGTGACCGCTTCCGCCAAGCGTACAGTCAACATAAATCCCCGATTGATTTGTAACAAGTTTATTTATACTTTCTTCCATAAGAACACTTACATGATGGAAATTCACTCATGTCACCTCTTGATCATATCCCTAAATCTATCAGGTTTTCAGCAATTTGCTCCACCGTGGGTGCAACTTGAGCGTTATACTCATTCCATAAACCCTTATCCCATATTTCAATACGACTGGATACGCCAATTACGACTACATCCTTGTCAATTTTTGCATACTCTCGTAAATTACTTGGCAATAGAACACGGCCCTGCTTATCGCACTCCAGCTCTGCTGCTCCAGCAAAAAAGAACCGCATAAAAGCTCTAGCCTCAGGATTTGCAAGCGGTAAACGCTTAAGCTTTTCTTCTAGGATAGCCCACTCTTGTCTGGCATATACGAATAGACAGTTATCTAGCCCTTTGGTAGCAATAAATACATCGCCCAGCTCGTCTCGAAACTTCGCTGGCAAAATCAATCGACTCTTACTGTCTATCGTATGTAAATATTCGCCTACGAGCATAGCTTATCACCGCCAACCATCCATCTACCACTTTCCACCACAATAAACCACTTTTGCCTATATTTTCTCGAAAAAAACAAAAAACCCTTCAAGGATTTGAAGGATTTTAAAAAAATATTGGCATTTAGTTCCAGAGACCTGGGTTTAATAGGACATCAGTCCCGTCAATTCCTTATTGCGCCAAATCTTTCAAGTAGAGGAGCTCCATTGAGCCTAATAAAAAAGCTTCGAAAGGTTTGCTGACTCTTAAAAATTGGAATTCGTTCAAGAGCGTATAAGTCACTTTTGGGACCGTCTTGACCATAACGAATCGTGAAAGCTGCAGTATATCCTGCTTTACGGACAATATCTTCAATTTGTAAATTATAAGCACCAGTAGGATACGCAAAGTATTTAGGAGTCACCCCAAGCTGTTGCGTTATTTCGTCACGCGATTGAACCAGTTCATTTTCTATCTGATCAGCAGGAAGGTTTGTCAGGGGAAGATGATTAACGGTATGAGAAGCAAAAACAAAACCGCTCTCTTGCATTTCCCTGACTTGTTCCCATGTTACAAATCGTGGGTCTTTTCCCACCATGTTGGTGATAATAAAAATCGTTGCTGTAAAATTGTACTTTTTTAGGATGGGATACGCATTGCTATAATTATCCGCATACCCATCATCGAAGGTAATAAGGATTGGCTTGTCCGGTAAAGCATTACCATATTTTATATTCGCAACTAAATCATCAGGATTAATAGAATGATATCCATTATCGTGCAGATATTTAATTTGCTCTTCAAACTCGCCTGGTGGAATTGATAAGGCGTGATGATAATTATCTACTTTGTGGTAATTTAATGCTGGAATGTCTTGCGATTCCAGATGACTACCAAAATTACCTGCTGCCATAGGAATACTTGACACGGCTGACACCGCGACAATAGACAAACATAGAACAAGGGCCAGAACCAACAGCATTAGTTGTCTATCGACTTTTATCATCCTTCGCACCCTCTCACTATGCTCCTTATCGTCTTCGGTACGATCATTAACACACATCAATGACTACAGCATCAGTGATTTGTTGAAGCCGTGCTGGTGCAATCGGCAACGCCGAATTGCTTGTTCCTGCAGCGGCAAATACCACTTGATAATTAAACAAGCTTCTATCAAGAAAAATCGGGATTGATTTTTCTAACCCCACTGGTGAAACTCCGCCGGGTAAAAATCCGGTCAATTCAAAAACAACTTCAGAACTGGCAAATTTAACTTTTTTTGCCTGTACAATATGGGCAAGCTTTTTAGTGTTGACCTTTTTATCACCACATGTCACCACCAAAAACGAATTGAATTCAGCAGTGAATAAAAGCGTTTTTGCAATTTGGCCGACTTCTACCCCAAGCGTTTGTGCTGCCATTTCTGCCGTATGGGTACTGTTATCAAATAGAATAACTTTCAAATCCGGATACTTATCAATAAAGTCCTGGACGCGCTTTAGCGCCTTATTATTTGACATACTATCTCCCTCTAACCCTAAGCTTACAGCTTAACCATTGACGTTTAAGACATATAATAAGGACGGTAGCTATTAAAAACAGACATATTGCTTGCGCCAAGCGCATACCATAAATGATTTCACTGTCGATGCGCAAATCTTCAATAAAAAATCGACCAGCCGAGTAGATAAATATGTAGAGTAAAAAAGTACTACCCTCCGCAAAATTTCGCTGTTTATTATTAAAAACATTTCGAATAATTGCAATTAGAAAAATCAAGAAAGCAAGCCCTGATTCATATAGAAATGTAGGCTGAAAAAAGTCATACTGCTGAAACCCAAAGGGGCGAGAGGCAAAATCAATATATATACCCCAAACATCATTAGTAGGATAGCCGAAAGCCTCTTGATTTATAAAATTTCCCCACTGCCCAATTGCCTGTGTAATCGCAATGCCAGGTGTTAAAATATCGGCATAACGCCAGAACGATAATCGCTTACTATAGGTGTAAACAAGAATAGCTGCCACAACACCTAAAAAAGCTCCATGAATAGCCAATCCACCATGCCAGATCGAAAACCATTCCAGTGGATTATTCTTATAAACAGTCCAATGAGTTAGAACAAAGTACAGTCTGGCAGTAAGAAACCCCGTCGGTATACAACATAAAATGAGATAAAGCACCGTTCTTCGTGTTGCACCGAAAAGCCGGGCCTGCCATAAACTGACGCAAATACCAACCAATAGGGCAAATGCTAGAATAATCCCATACCAATGGACAGCTAGTGGTCCAATAAAAAAAGCAATAGGGTTCATATTTAATCCTCACACTGTCAAGATACAACAGTATTTTAACTCTTCAACGCAAAAATTGCTAGCAAAACTTTAGTATAGCCTTATACTGTGAGGCAATACTAAAGAAGGCGAGGAATCAGCACTAAATATTTCTGACAGCGATCAGATTAATATGCTATAATATCATCGTTAATAATTTTTTCCATATAGGAGGATATATTATGCAAATTACTAAAGATATGAGCATCATCGAGATTGTCCAAAAGTTTCCGCAAACAGCAGACATCTTTCTTAAGCACGGAATGGGCTGCTTAGGTTGTGCTGCTGCTAGATTTGAGAACATTGAACAGGGAGCATCAGCGCACGGTATTGATGTAACTGCTCTGATCAATGACTTAAACAAAGCTGTTGCCAAATAGTTTCGCCATTTTAATCAAAAAATAATTTGTAACTTTTTTTACAGCAAAAGACAGGGTTTTCACCCTGTCTTTTTGTTATTTCATCAAAGGACAATAGTTATAATAGAGTGAACAATTCACATTAGCGAATGAAAGTGATGCTCTGCGCAATTTCTTGATCTAGAGCCAAATCAGTGTGTCCAATACGCAATACATAAACAGGCTTTACCTGAAGCACTTCTACCTCTGTACCTGGCAAAATACCAAATACAGCCAGTTTATGAAGATGCTGTTTATTAAGTACATTCAAAGCGAAAACTTTTGCCTTATCACCTGGCCTTAACGCTGTAACCAATAGCTTATCAGACAAAATATCACCCCTAATAGCCCCATATTCCACCCAGCAGAGTAAGCATCCAATGAATACCCATCCCCGCGCTAAATGCGATTCCGATGATTAGAAGAATCATAATCATCGAAACAAAAATTCCTCTTTCTTTTACCATCACAACAAGTTGGGCAACACAAGGAACAAATAAAGTCAAAGTAATTGCAGCTACTAATAGCTGGGCATCATTAAGCAAACCCGCCGTACACATATCATAAAGCCCCGCAGCTCCATAGTCACGACGAAAAAAACCTAATAGAAAGGCCTGCGCTGCCTCTTTCGGCAGCCCTAATAGTGTCATAGCAGGCTCAGTCGCCGCAATAATTGAGGATAAAATGCCGCTTTGATCCCCTATCCATAATAGTACGCTAGTTATAATAAACACTGGCAATATTTCAATAAAGTACCAGGACATCCTAGTATAAGCTTTAATAATTATGTTAGACCATATTGGCATACGAAGTGGGGGAATCTCCATATAAAATGCACTGGGTCCCCCTGGCATCAGTCGAGCGGCAAGCCAACCAACAATGATAAAAACTAGGCCGACAAACATTGCCCATATGGCGACAGAGATACTATTCCCCGATATTATCGCCAAAACAAGACCAAGCTGGGCGGAACAAGGTATAGTAAGCGAAAGTAAGAAAGTCGCCAGAATTCTTTCTCTTCTTGATTCTAATGTTCGTGTCACCATAACTGCCATCGTCCCGCAGCCTAAACCTAAGGTCAAAGGAATAACGGCGCGGCCGTTCAGGCCAAAGTTTTTAAATAAGCGATCAACTAATAAGGCTAACCGCGGTAGGTAACCACAATCCTCAAGAATGGCAAAGGCCAGGAAAAAAGTGCCTACAATGGGTAATATAATCACCGCTGCATAGCGAAACCCTAACGAAAAAATTCCATACTCACCGACAATCAATGACTGCAGCCACTCAACTGACGTGTGCTGGTAAATAAACGCTTGAACGAGCGGACTAATGACCTTTTTAAAGATGTTTTCATCAATATAATCAACTAAATATCCGGCTCCAAATTGACCGACAAACATATAAAGCCCAAAGTATAATACCAAAATCAATATAGGTATGCCAGTAATCGGCTCTCTAGTCAAACGACCTATTTTTTCAGCACTTCGACTTTTGTTAGTCTCAGTATAATTCATAACCAAGCCAATAATATTATCTACCATTACTTGTCTTTGTACTGTTAAAATATAATCCAAATTATCATTGTATCTAGCTGCCAACTGTCGTTTTACGGCAATGATTTTTGGGAAATCAGGCTCACTGCTTACAGAATTTAAAATGACTTCATCACCTTGCAATAACAAAAGTGCAGCCATCCTATCAGTCGTGTTGTAATTATTCTGAAGCAAAGAGCTAATCAGCGTGATCGCTTGCTCGATATCATCAGAAAACAGTAACCTAACTGGCTCTTTAGCCTGATATAGGACAATCTCCTTCTTTAGTGTATCCAAGCCATACTTCTTAACCGCTGAGCTTGTATTAACTGGTATTCCTAAAACATCTGACAATCTTCTGGTATTGATCCGTATGCCAAGTTTCTGGGATTCATCAATCATATTCAAGTTTAAAATTACCGGCAGACCGGCATCTAAAAGCTGTAATGTGAGCAGCAGCATCCGTCGAATGTTTTTGGCATCAGCAACATGTACGACAAGATCAGGTTGCTCACAAAAGATAAGTTGACGCGTTACGCGTTCTTCATCAGTTAATGGAATTAAAGCATAGATTCCGGGGGTATCGATCACTTCGTATTTCTTACCCTCAATCTTAAGTTCCCCGCGCGATACATCGACAGTAGTGCCCGGATAATTCGAGACTGTTACATATCTTGATGTAAGATAGTTAAATATTGCACTTTTACCAACATTTGGCGAACCAACGAGTGCCACTTTTCTCAATTTTCCGCTCACCGCCCGAATAGTAATTCAATATTTCCTATTCGGGCAGCATTCGAAATATGTACGAAGAATGAGAACAAATGAAAAAGCGTGCTACCGCATGGTTAGCACGCTTTTCTTATCGATTCGGCTATAGGAAAGGCAAAAATTTAGCTTCAAGGACTGCTTTAGGCATAAACCCCATCGTTCTTTCCACCTGTTCGCCCTCTTTAAACAATATCATCGTCGGCAAACTCATTACACCAAGCTTTTGGGCC
>JAQWAQ010000083.1 GCA_028707635.1 Negativicutes bacterium | reverse complement strand
GTTGTCAGCGGTATTGGTTTTCTGGGAGCGGGAACCATTATGAAAGAAGGGGTGACAGTCAAGGGTTTGACCACGGCTGCCAGCCTATGGGTAGTTTCCGGTGTTGGTTTGGCCGCAGGCAGTGGATACTATCTAAGTGCGATTATGGCGACGGGATTGGTTTTCTTAACATTATCAGTTCTGTATCATGTTGAAAAAAAGATTTGTCATATGGGGGGGATTGTAAACCTTTTCGTTAGTGCTGCCGACAAACCAGGTCAGATCGGACGGGTGTGTTCGCGGCTGGGTGAACATGGTATTAATATTAAGGATATCAAAATAGAAGGAAGCAGTGATCAGAACTTGCTGATTGCCATTACCCTTATTCCCTTAGATCGGCTTGATATGTCCCAAGTCCTTATTCATCTCATGGAAGTAGAGGGTGTGGTTTCGGTAAGGGCGGAATAGAATTGGAAATGAATTTCCCCGGGCAATCGGTGATTATAGCGTCAACACCTAGGTTGCGAACGAACTCGAACTCATCCGTATGGTTTACAGTGTAGGTATTGATGCCGATTTCCCACGAGTGGGCGCACGCTGCCCAGTCCTTATCAAGACTTTGCCAGTAGGGATGGAGAAAATCGGCTTTTGCATCAATCACTAGTTGGCAGGGATAGATCGGTCGTCCTTCAAAGAGTACACCGGTTTTTATAGTCGGATTTAGTTCTTTGATTTTTAACAGTGACGGGTGATAGAAGCTTGAGATGATAACCCGGTCACTAATCCGGTAGGCTTCGACAAGCTGTATGACCTTTTTCTCAATGGCCTGATATAGTAGTGGGCCGTTTTTTATTTCGATATTTAATCGTAGTGAGGTATTGGTTTGCCAAATAAGATATTCTTCGAGGGCAACAATTTTTTGTCCGGTAAAGTGGGGAGCAAACCAACCGCCAAAATCGAATTGCTTAAGTTGTGTAAGAGTGAAATCTTTGATTAGGCCGCTGCCATTGCTGGTGCGGTCTATTTTGTAATCATGGCAAATGACGGGTTGGCCGTCTTTGGTAAGATGAACATCAATTTCTATTCCGTCAGCTCTGCAGACCAAGGCATTGTTAAAAGCTGCCATTGTATTTTCGGGTGTGTGCTCACGTCCGCCGCGATGGGCATAAATCAGCATTTTAAATCCCCCATTGTGAAATTTTAATTTCTGTATATTGTATATAAAAGCAGGAATGCCGGAATTTACTTCGAATATTTTATAGGTAGAAATGCTTGGTAAAATATTATTCTAAGGAGGCTTTACTGTGAACAAGCGATGGTATGTTGTGGTGGCCCTGATTGCAGTTGTTGGCATGATGGGAATGGTCTTCGCCGGCTGTGGCAGCTCAACTGCTGACAAACCCAAAGCGGGTGGCGGACCAACGGGAACAGTTATGATTTATACTTCAATCTATCCGGATATTATTGAAAAGGTAAAACCGGAAATGGCCAAGGCTTTCCCGAATCTTGATATTCAGTGGTTTCAGGGCGGAACAGAGAAAGTTGTAACAAAGATATCTGGTGAAGTTGAAGCCAACAAAGTATCGGCTGATTTGTTAATGGTCGCTGATCCTTCCTATTATTTGACACTTAAAGAGAGGAACCTTCTTTATAAATACGATGCTCCTAATCGCAAAGATGTCGTATTGCCGAAAGATGAAGAAGGCTATTGGACTCCTGTTCGTGTGTCTAATATGATTATTGCTTATAATACCAAGAAAATTAGTGCAGCCGACGCTCCCAAATCATGGCAGGATTTGCTTGATCCGAAATGGAAAGGCAGAGTCGGTATGCCAAGCCCATTGCTTTCCGGTACAGCTTTTGTAACAGCAAGCGCATTGTCTGATAAATTTGGCTGGGATTATTTCACAGCTCTCAAGAATAACGGTCTGAAAGTTGAAGAAGGCAACTCGGCCCTTCAGAATAAGCTGCTGACAGGCGAATATGATATTGTCATTATCTTGGAAGAAAATATTTTAAAGATGGCTGGCAAAGGCGAACCTGTTAAGGTTGTTTATCCTGAAGATGGTACAGTCATTGTTCCAAGCCCAATTGCTATTTTTAATAGCAGCAAGAATAAAGAAGCTGCCCAGGCAATTACTAATTGGTGGTTGTCCAAAGAAGGCCAGCAAGCCATTGTCAAGGGATGGATGCATTCGGTACGGGCTGATGTAGAACCGCCCAAAGGGGCACCAGCGCTTAAAACATTCCTAGAAAAGGCTGCTCCGACCGATTGGGCAAAAATGGCCAAACAAGCTGAACAAATTAAAGAGACCTTTAGAGTAAAAATATTGGATAAATAGTTATTTGGGGTGAAGAGCAATCTTCACCCCAATTTAGGGGAGGATCGCTTATAGTGGGCGTTAAAGGGGCATTATCAAGGCTGGACGCCAAATGGCTGGTTATTCTAGGGTCAGTGGGCGTGCTGGTTATATTTGTCGTCGTCCCGATGGTATACCTGGTAATTAACAGCTTTATTGTTGACGGCGTAGTAGATTTTGACAATTATAAGACAGTGTATAGTAAGATTGTTAATTGGGAAGCACTTATGAATACATTTAAGCTGTCGCTGTTGGTTATGATTTTGAGCTTGATTATATCATTTCCACTGGCATGGCTTGTTGGCCGGACTAACATGCCTGGTAAAGGCTTTTTCCGCACAACATTTGTTGCAACCTATATGATTCCTCCTTATGTTGGTGCGATCGCCTGGACACAACTTTTAAATCCCAGTGTCGGGTTTGTTAATACAATGTTAGTGCATATGTTCAACCTGTCATCTTCACCGTTTAATATTTACAGTATGGGCGGTTTGGTGTGGGTTTTGACCTTGTTTTATTCACCGTTTGCCTTCATTACAATATCGCGGGCCCTCGAAAAGATGGATCCAACCTTGGAGGAAGCGGCGCGGATATCAGGCGCATCGCCGCTGCGCGCGTTATGTGATGTAACTTTACCGTTGATGTTTCCTAGTATTCTGGCTGGTGGTTTGCTAGTTTTTATTGCGGCAGGTTCTTGTTTTGGCATTCCATCAATTGTCGGAATGCCGGCGCAGATTGAGGTTTTGACAACGCGAATCGTGACCTATGTCTACATGGGTGATAGCAAAGGGATTCGTGATGCTACTGCCCTGGCGGTTTCACTGATGTTGGTAGCCAACTCGATTCTATTCTTTATGACAATGATGTTAGGAAAAAAGGATTATGTCACAATTGGCGGGAAAAGCACGCGCCCGAACATTGTTGATTTAGGGGTGTGGAAATGGGCGGCTGTCGCTGTTGCGGTGACATACGGTCTTGTTACTGTATTTTTGCCGATTGCTTCTATTTTTGTCTCTTCACTCATCAAGACCTATTCCCAACCAATTAATTTGAGTAATTTAACGTTTGAGAATTGGTTGCCTGTCATACAAAGCTCGCAGTTTATCGTTCCGATTAAAAATAGTTTTATTACAGCAACAGCTGCTGCAACGATATCTACTGTGATTGCTGTTTTTGTCAGTTATCTGGCGATAAAAACACGGGCAAAAGGGCGGTTTATCCCTGATGTTCTTTCAACATTGGGCGGGGCTACGCCGAGTGTTGTTATTGCTCTGGCGCTCATCATTACTTTTTCCGGCAATCTTGGACTCAATCTCTATTCGACCTTGGCGATTCTTGTCGTAGGCTATATGGTTAAATATCTGACAATGTCAGTGCGGACTATCTCAGCCTCGTTAAGCCAAGTCCATGCTTCGCTTGAAGAAGCGGCGCTCAATTCTGGTGCAAGCTGGCTTAGAACATGTAAGGATATTATGTTGCCGCTGATTGCACCATCGATTGTCGCCGGGTGGTTTTTAGTATTTATGCCGTCGTTTTATGAGCTGACAATGTCAATTATTCTCTATGGTGCTAAGACCAAAACAATTGGCGTTTTGCTGTATGAACTGCAAACTTATGCTGATCCGCAAAGTGCATCAGTGCTGTCGGTGCTGGTGTTGATCATTGTGCTTGCAGGCAATTTGATTATTCGTAAATTAACCAAAGGCAGTGTTGGGATTTAAGGAGAGAAAACAAATGGCAGAAGTCATAATTCAATCAGTAACAAAAAAATTTGGTGAGGTCAAAGCAGTCAATGACTTTAGTGCGACAATCGCTGACGGTGAATTTGTATCAATCCTCGGACCATCGGGCTGTGGTAAAACAACCATGCTGCGCATGGTTGCAGGCTTTGAACGGCCAACGGAGGGTGATATTTATATTGGGGATAAATTGATCAGCTCGGGCCAGAACGGAACCTTTCTGCCGCCCGAAAAACGCAATATTGGTATGGTCTTTCAGTCCTATGCTGTGTGGCCTCATATGACAGTGTTTCAAAATATTGCTTACCCGCTCAAGATTCAAAAAGTGTCGAAGGCGGAAATGACTGACAGGACGAATAAAGCCCTAGAACTTGTTCATCTTGAAGGGTATGGTGAGCGGTTTCCTCACCAACTTTCGGGCGGTCAGCAGCAGCGGGTAGCTTTGGCCAGAGCCTTGGTTGGTGAACCGCGGCTCTTATTGCTAGACGAGCCGTTGAGCAATCTTGATGCTAAATTACGGGAAAGTATGCGCTTTGAGATTAAGGATTTGCAGAAAAAACTCAAGATCACGGTAATCTATGTTACTCATGACCAGGCAGAGGCCATGGCCATGTCTGACCGAATTATTGTTATGAATCAAGGCATTATCCAACAAAATGACAAACCGCAAAACATCTACGAAAATCCGACAAATAAAATTGTTGCCGATTTTATCGGTCTGGTCAATTTCTTGCCGGCTGAGATTACGGCTGGATCGATCGAGATGCCGACTATCGGGTTTACGCTGCGACAAGCCAACAGCACTACCGGCAAAGGTCTAGTGGCTGTTCGTCCTGAACATATCACTATAAGTAAAACAGGTTCTGGTTTGAGCGGCACGCTGCTCCATAAGTTTTACCTGGGTGATTCGATCGACTACCGAGTAAAGGTCAAAGATGAAATGATCAGGGTCATTGATAAGTCTGGTTCATTTGAAGAGTATCCAGACGGTGAAACAGTGTATTTGGAGTTTAACAAGTTAATGGCATTTCCCCAGTCGGGAAAATGATAAAGTGAGACTTGCTTCAGATAACTCCACCTGAAGCTTAGCCGAACCGTATCCAGGGACTTAGCCGCTTTTCACTTGTAGAATAGAGCGGCTTGGTCATCTGCTAAAAAGCGGGATTGCCACGCCACTAAGAGTGAGGCGTGGCATCTTTTGGCTGACAAATGTCGTAATGTAGGTTATTTCCCGGGTAATATTCGCACAATAAGACAGGATTTCTAATAAATGAGCAGGAATAATTATTGCCACAGCGAATAGGATATCATGTAAGAGTTTTTTTGTTCACACTGGGACATAATATAGAACTGGTGGGCATAGAATATCCCGAAGGGAATGACGAAGTGAAAAAGGTTGTTCAACTTCACCGCAAAATAGCACCAGAACTCATAGCTATCATCGAAGATAGATATAATATTCTAAGACATGTCAGTTATAGCCAGCCTATTGGCCGACGTGCCCTGGCACAAAACCTGGGAGTAGGCGAGAGAATGGTGCGGGCTCAAGTTGATTTCCTCAAGAATGCTGGTTTTTTAGAGTTTTCGCCATTGGGAATGACAATCACTTCTGATGGGGAAAGGTTATTGCAGGAAGCAGAGGGATACATAAGTGAACTGCATGGGTTGGCTTTGCTGGAGGCCGACCTGGCTAAACAGTTAGGTGTGAAACAGGTTATTATTATTCCCGGTGACAGCAACGCTGATGTAACAGTCAAGCGTGAGCTCGGCCGGGCAGTTGTGAATGTTTTGGGACAATACATGACTGCGAATATGGTTATTGCTGTTAGTGGTGGCTCAACAATGGCTCAGGTGGCCGAAGTAGTAGGACTGCAGGCACCACTGACGACTGTTGTACCGGCCCGCGGTGGTTTGGGTGAGCAGGTTGAATACCAAGCTAATATTATCGCTGCAGTAATAGCAGCCAAGTTAGGGGGGGCGTACCGATTACTTCACATCCCGGATGGGATGAGTGAGGAAGCGGTGGAGGTTATTTTAGCCAATGATGCCAATGCTAGTCATGTAATTGAAATGATTCAGCATGCCGATATATTAATTCATGGTATTGGCCGTGCGCATGATATGGCAATACGGCGCAGTTGTGATGCACCGATTGCAGATGAAATTGTCAAACGCGGGGCTGTCGGCGAGGCTTTAGGCTATTACTGCACTCTTGAGGGGCAGTGTGTTTATGTAACAAGCAGTGTAGGCTTACGACTTGATGATTTGGCATCGATTGGGCTGGTCATTGCAGTGGCCGGCGGTCAGAAAAAAGCAGAGGCTATTGTAGCCGTAACAAGCGCCGGCGGGCAGGATGTCCTTGTCATTGATGAGGCTGCCGCCAATGCGATTAAGGCTATTATATAAAGTGAGATTTGATTCAGACGGAGTTTTAACTCCACCTGAATTCTTGACAAACCGCATCCAGGGACTTAGCCTATCTTCACTTGTGGAAGGAAAGTGGCTTGGTCATCGGATAAATAAATAAATCTTTAGGAGGAATTTGTAAAATGGCAACAAAAGTAGGTATTAACGGGTTTGGGCGTATTGGCCGTAATGTATTCCGCGCAGCATTGAAGAACTCCGCAATTGATATTGTGGCAGTAAACGATTTGACTGATGCCAAGACGCTTGCTCACTTATTAAAATATGACTCGATTCATGGTATTCTTGATGCTGACGTTAAGGTTGACGGCAACAATATCGTAGTTAATGGTAAAACCATTCAAGTCCTTGCTGAACGTGAGCCTGCCAATCTACCTTGGAAAAATCTCGGCGTAGAAGTCGTTGTTGAATCAACCGGCCGCTTTACTGCCCGTGATAAAGCCGCTGCTCATCTTGAAGCCGGTGCGAAGAAAGTCATTATCTCGGCTCCTGCCAAGAATGAAGATATCACCATTGTAATGGGTGTAAACCAAGACAAATATGATCCTAAAAGTCATCATGTAATCTCAAATGCTTCCTGCACGACCAACTGCTTGGCGCCGTTTGCCAAAGTGCTTCAGGATAATTACGGCATCAAACGGGGTTTGATGACAACCGTTCATTCTTATACCAATGATCAACAAATTCTTGATCTGCCGCATAAAGACCTGCGTCGGGCCAGAGCAGCGGGAATGTCGATCATCCCGACAACAACTGGTGCTGCTAAAGCGGTAGCCCTTGTTTTACCGGAATTGAAAGGTAAATTGAACGGCTTTGCTATGCGGGTACCGACTCCGAATGTCTCGGTTGTTGATCTTGTTGCCGAGCTTGAAAAATCAGCCACTGCCGAAGAACTCAATGCTGCTTTCAAAAAAGCCGCTGAAGGTGAACTCAAAGGTATTCTGGCATATTCAGATGAACCACTTGTTTCCAAAGACTACAACGGCAACCCGAATTCCTCTATCATTGACGGGTTATCAACAATGGTGATTGAAGGTAATATGGTTAAAGTTGTTTCCTGGTATGACAACGAATGGGGCTACTCCAACCGTGTTGTTGATTTAATCAGCTACATCGCGACCAAAGGCCTGTAGTTTCACCATATAGTCAACGCTGTCCGAGGGTCACAGTTCTGTGGCCCTCAGGTTGTTGGCTGTGAGATTTCAAGTCTGGCTCAATTGTTTTGGAGGGAAGCAACATGAATAAAAAAACTCTGAATGACATTTGGATCGGCGGCAAAAAAGTATTTGTCCGGGTTGATTACAATGTTCCAATGGATAAAGACGGTCATATAACTAATGATACGAGAATCCGGGCCACATTACCGACCTTGGAATATTTAGTATCCCGTAATGCAGCCGTAATACTGGCGAGCCATTTGGGCCGCCCGAAGGGTTCTGTAGTACCTGAGTTCTCCCTTGCCCCTGTTGCGAAACGCCTGTCGCAGCTGATTGGCCGTGAAGTCAAATTTGCGTCCGATTGTGTTGGTCTTGACGCCGAAGCAATGGCTAAGGCGTTAAAACCAGGTGAAATATTAATGCTGGAAAACTTGCGCTTTCATAAAGAAGAAGAAAAAAATGATCCTGAGTTTTCCCGGCAGCTTGCCTCGTTGGCTGAATTTGCCGTTAACGATGCGTTTGGTGTATCCCATCGGGCTCATGCCTCGGTAGAAGGAATCACTAAATATATCACAGCGGTTCCCGGCTTTTTAATGGAAAAGGAGATTGTCTTCCTGGGTCAGGCTCTTTCCAATCCGGCGCGGCCTTTTGCCGCTATTATTGGTGGCGCTAAGGTCTCTGATAAAATCGGTGTTATTGAGAATCTCTTAAGTAAGGTGGATACTCTGATCATCGGCGGCGGAATGGCCAATACATTTTTGGCAGCGCAAGGCTTTGCAGTCGGGAAATCGTTGGTTGAAGCTGAAAAACTTGAATTGGCTAAGACACTGATCGACCAGGCGAAGACAAAAGGTGTAAACTTGCTATTACCAACTGACGTTGTCATTGCGGATAAGTTTGCTGCTGATGCTGATTTCCGTCCGGTAAGCGTGGATTCCATTCCCGATGATTGGATGGCGCTTGATATAGGTCCGAAAACAGCTGAAAAGTATGCCGAGGCATTGAAAGGTGCCAAAACCGTAGTATGGAATGGCCCAATGGGCGTTTTTGAGATGGAAGCGTTTGCCAAGGGTACGGAAAGGGTGGCACAGGCTGTTGCCCAGTCGCAAGCCATTAGTATTGTGGGCGGCGGCGATTCAATCGCCGCTCTTGAAAAGACCGGTCTTTCAAACAAAATCAGTCATATCTCGACTGGTGGCGGCGCATCACTTGAACTTTTAGAAGGCAAGGTCCTGCCCGGTATTGCCGCATTGGCAGATAAGTAATCATAAAGGATCTGGAGGAGTGTTAGATGCGTAAACCGATTATTGCCGGCAACTGGAAGATGCATAAGAACATTGGTGAGGCAGTTGCTTTGGTTCGTGAATTGGCTGAACTGACAGCTGATGTTAAAGAGGTTGATATGGTGGTCTGTCCGCCATTTACCGCTCTTTATCCGGTAAGTGAAGAACTGAAGAATACCGGAATTGGTTTGGGTGCCCAAAACATGTACTGGGAAAAGCAAGGCGCGTTTACTGGCGAGGTTTCCCCGGTTATGCTTAAAGACGCCGGCTGCCAGTATGTCATTATCGGTCATTCAGAGCGTCGTCAATATTTTGCTGAAACAGATGAAACTGTGAACAAAAAGGTAAAGACGGCGTTAAGCTATAACTTAATCCCGATTATGTGTGTTGGCGAAACACTTGAGCAGCGGGAAACTGGCACAACCGAGGCCATTATCGGCCAACAGGTTAAAGGCGGGTTGGCTGGTCTTACTTCTGCGGAGGTAGCAGGCATGGTCATTGCATATGAACCAATTTGGGCGATTGGTACAGGGCGTACGGCTTCGGCCGATGATGCTAACACGGTTTGTGGCTTTGTCCGTAAAACAGTCGCTGAACTGTTCGATATACAGACGGCTGCAAGCGTTCGTATTCAATATGGCGGTAGTGTAAAACCGAGCAATATTGCTGAGCTGATGGCCAAAAGCGATATTGATGGCGCTTTAGTTGGCGGAGCGGCTTTAGACGCAGCTGGCTTTAGTCAAATAATCAAGTTTTGAGGCGGTAAAACATATGAGTAAATTAACGACACCGATTGCCTTAGTTATCCTGGACGGGTGGGGGATAGGCTGCCTTAGCGACCCCAACAATGCGATCTCTCAAGCAGAAACACCCCATATGACGCTGCTGTCTGAGCTATACCCTTATACCACACTCCGTTGTTCCGGTGAGGACGTCGGTTTGCCGGATGGGCAGATGGGAAATTCGGAAGTCGGCCATCTGAATATCGGGGCTGGGCGGATTGTCTATCAAGAACTTACTCGTATTACCAAGGCCATTCAAGAGGGCGATTTTTTCGAAAACAAAGTATTCTTAAGCGTTGTTGAGCAAACCAAAACCAGTGGCGGTGCCCTGCATCTCATGGGTTTACTGTCTGACGGGGGAGTACATAGCCATACCCAGCACTTGTACGCACTGCTGGAACTAGCTAAACGGCATGGTCTCAAGCGAGTTTATGTTCACGTTTTTCTTGATGGACGTGATGTACCGCCCTCAAGTGCCCTTGAATATGTTGATGCATTGGAAACCAAAATGGTTGAGCTTGGTGTTGGTCAAATTGCCACTGTTTCGGGCCGCTATTATGCAATGGACCGTGACAAACGCTGGGATCGGGTCGAAAAGGCATATGCCGCCATGGTGTATCGCCAAGGAGAAACGGCGCCAACTGCCCGTGCGGCGATTGAACAGGCTTATGAACGCGGTGAAACCGATGAGTTTGTCAAGCCGGTCGTTGTTGGAAATTGTGACCAGTGTGCAATAAAAGCCAAGGACGGTGTAATCTTTTTCAACTTTAGGCCAGATCGTTCTCGTCAGTTAACTAGCATATTTGTCAATGAAGATTTTGCCGGTTTTGACCGGAAGAATGGTTTTATGCCGCTGGCTTTTGCCACAATGACTCAGTATGACGAGACCCTGCCGGTGGCCGTTGCCTATCCGCCCCACTATTTGAAAAACACAGTGGGTGAGATTTTCTGTCAGGCGGGGTTACATCAGCTGCGTATTGCCGAGACGGAAAAATACGCCCATGTTACCTTTTTCTTTAGCGGCGGCGCGGAAAAGCCTTATGAGCGGGAAGACAGAATTCTTGTGCAGTCACCTAAGGTGGCAACCTATGATTTGAAACCCGAGATGAGTGCCATTGAAGTCACTGACAAAGTTGTTGAGGCGATAAAATCCGGTAAATATGACCTGATTATTCTTAATTATGCAAATGGTGATATGGTTGGCCATACCGGCAAGCTGCGGGCTGCAGTTACGGCTATATCGGCAGTTGATAAATGCGTTGGACGGGTGTCCGAGGCCATGCGTCAGCGTGGCGGGATCACTTTGATCACGGCGGACCATGGCAATGCTGAATGTATGCTTGATAAAGCGACCGGTGCGCCGTTTACAGCCCATACGACCAACAGCGTACCGTTTATTATGGTATCAGAGCGTCACCGCAGTGCAAAATTACGGGCCGGGCGACTGGCTGATATTGCCCCAACTCTTCTTGATTTGGTTGGCATAGATTTACCTGCTGAAATGACAGGTAAAAGCTTGATTGATAAATATAAGGGGGTTGAATTATGTCGATAATTGTAGATGTGTTTGCCAGGGAGATTATGGATTCGCGGGGTAATCCTACCGTTGAGGTCGATGTAGTATTGGAAGATGGCACACTTGGCCGCGCCGCTGTACCATCCGGAGCATCGACTGGCATGTATGAGGCTGTTGAGTTAAGAGATGGTGATAAAAGCCGCTATCAGGGGAAAGGTGTTCTGAAAGCTGTTGAAAATGTCAATGATCTTATTGCCCCTGAGCTAATTGGGATGGAAGCACTTGAGCAGGTAGCGATTGACAAAATGATGATTGAACTTGATGGTACTCCCAATAAAGGCAAGCTAGGTGCTAATGCGATTCTTGGCGTATCAATGGCTGTTGCCAAAGCGGCAGCTGCGGTTTCTAATATGCCTCTTTACCAATATCTTGGCGGCTTTAACACCAAAGAACTTCCAGTACCGATGATGAACATCCTCAATGGCGGCCAGCATGCTGACAACAATGTTGATATTCAAGAGTTTATGGTTATGCCAGTCGGCGCTGAAAGTTTTGCCCAGGCTTTGCGGATGTGTGCTGAAGTATACCAAGGTCTTAAAGGGGTTCTGAAAGCCCGCGGCCTGAGTACTGCGATTGGTGACGAAGGTGGCTTTGCGCCTAACCTGACTTCCAATGAGCAGGCTATTGAAGTCATCATTGAAGCCATCAATAAGGCTGGCTACAAGCCTGGTGAAGAAATAGGCATTGCCCTTGATGTTGCGGCATCGGAAATTTACAAAGACGGCAAGTATCATCTCGAAGGGGAAGGCGTTGTTAAAACCGCCCCTGAAATGGTTGAATATTATGCTCATCTCGCCGAGAAATATCCAGTAATTTCGATCGAAGACGGTATGTCTGAAGATGACTGGGAAGGCTGGTCATTACTTACTGAGCGTTTAGGTGGTAAAATCCAGCTTGTTGGTGATGATCTGTTTGTCACTAATACTGAAAGACTGGGCCGTGGTATTACCGCAGGGGTGGCCAATTCAATTCTTGTTAAAGTAAACCAAATTGGCACCTTAACAGAGACTTTTGATACAATTGAAATGGCCAAACGGGCCGGTTATACTTGCGTAATATCACATCGATCAGGTGAGACTGAAGACACTACTATTGCCGATATTGCTGTAGCAGTTAATGCCGGACAAATCAAAACCGGTGCACCGGCTCGTACCGACCGTGTGGCGAAATACAATCAACTGTTACGAATTGAAGAAGAGTTGGATGATGTTGCACAGTATCGGGGCAAAGCTGTGTTCTATAATCTTAAGAAATAGGTAAAGTAAATCAATAGCCAGCCTAATAGCTGGCTATTGATTTTTAAACAATGAATAAAATTTGCTTAGATGGGGCAGAAAAAGTACAAATAATAAAAATATTTGTAATACATTGCGACCGATTTTTATCTATGTTACAATAATGTGGGACTTCAAATGAATCCAGGGACATAGCTGTTTTTCACTTCACTTGTAAAAGAAGAAGAGCGGCTTGGTCATCGGATAAAGTGATAAAATGCTGGGAGGTGCTAAGATTTGCTTATTACAGGTTTGATGATTTTTGAAGCTATCATTTGTATTGCTTTGATCGCTGTTGTGGTGCTTCAGTCAGGTAAAAGCGCTGGTTTGTCCGGTTCAATCGCAGGTGGCGCTGAAACCATTTTCGGCGGCAAGAAAAAAGGTATGGACGAAATTTTATCCAAAGCAACAATGATTCTAGGAGTTTTATTTGGTGTTGTAACAATGATTCTGGCCAAACTCATGCAGTAGTTCTTATATACCTCAATGTAAGTTATTGAGGTCATATTTTTTACTAAAAATAATGGACGAGTTATCCACATAAGGGGGAAATTCACATGGAACTGGTGTATATAGCACCTATTGCAGGTATTGTGGCAATTGCCTTCGCAGCCTATTTTATGAACAGTGTGCTTAAAGAAAGTCCGGGTAATGAAAGGATGCAGGAACTATCGCAGGCAATTTTTGAGGGCGCAATGGCCTTCTTGAATCGCCAGTACAAAACCCTTATTCCGTTTACTGTAGTCATTTTTGCCGTGTTATTTTT
>JAQWAQ010000082.1 GCA_028707635.1 Negativicutes bacterium | reverse complement strand
CCTTGATGGCTCTTTATAATTCAGAAATTTTTGGTGTTGATCACTTACGCAATCAACTTTTTGTGCTTCGAAAAGCACCGCACATCTGGCATATGTTTATCTTACATTGTTCAGTTTTCAAGGAACAAGTTCATCAGCACATCACTTAAGGCCGACGACTTTTTCTATGTTATCACAACCAATTCATTGTGTCAACATGTTTTTTCTTATAATAATTACCGCATATCGCGGCGACTTATATATATTATCAAAGCTAAAGGATTATGTCAACATCTATTTTAATAGTTCTTTAGACTAGGCATTACCTGCATTACAATAAACGCTAATGTACCGTTCGGAAAGCTCGTCCAATTCATTTCTAAGCTCCATAGCTGTCTTTTCACTAAAACTATTCACAATAGCTTCATCATGAATAATAGCTGCCAATCTCTCAATACATCTCAATAACTCAAGTTTTTTCACTATCTCTAACCCTCCAAAATACAATATGAGAATAATCATAACAGTGACCTTGAGAGTTGTAAAGATATTTTTTACGCTGACACAGTATTTTTTTTAAACCAATTCATTAAATAATCAACATGGTATCGACCAGCTTCTGCACCTTGAACAATATCAATGAGATTGTCCTGTGAACTTACAATTTGATAACCGTTCGCTTTAAGAAGGACTAGAGTGCAGGCTAATGCTACACGTTTATTTCCATCTACAAAGGGACGTTTTGTTACCATTGAGTACAAAAGCACAGCAGCCTTTGTAAAAACATCGGGGTATATTTCTTCCCCTTCAAACTGAACCATCGGTTTTTCTAATACACTTTCTAGCGATTGCTCCGCAGCAATCCCAGCTTGCCCACCAGTTTTTTCAATTATTTCCGAATAAATATATATAACTTCTTCCAGACTGAGGTAGCGTATCATTGCGCCAGCCTCCTTAATGCATATTCATAATCCACGAGTACCTTGCTAACCAAACGAGCGAACTCAATTGACATACCGCTGTTTTTTACGACTACTGGTTTAAGGACTATTGTTCTCTGTTCGCGGTTAATTTCCATCGAAACATGCGATCCTTCTTTCATTCCCAGCGTCTTTAGCATACTTGCCGGCAGAGAAACCACACAACTGTTACCTGCCTTAAAAATTTTTCGCACCTCCATAATTCCACCCCCACCATTGTATATATCGTTATAACCATTAATATAATTATAGCAAAAAATCGCAGCTTAGCTACGACTTTTTCAGACTTTACAAAAATTTTCGAACTGCGCTACCATTTAGGTAATTGCACTTTTCCCCTTGACATGTATTCCTTTCTTCAAGCAGCCCTTCAATCGCATCTCTAATTTTCCACCAGCCTGTTTGCCAATTCGTAAACAGCGTGTTTTTCTCCGGCGCCCTACCAATCAGACGCTGAACGACAATATCAGGATGGAGATGTTCTAAAAATTCAACAACCCGCACAACATATTCTTCTTTGCTGATTATTTCAAACAGCTGATCTTGATACCAATTGGCCATCACTGTTCCTTTAACAATATATAAAGCATGGAGTTTAACTTGATTTACTGCTAATGCCGAAAGTACCTTGGCACTTTCTACAACATCTACCATATCATCCCAAGGCAAGTTTAGAATTAGATGCGTACAAACCTCAATATTATATTTTTTCAGTCGTAGAACGGCATCAATAAACTCACCAAGACCGTGGCCGCGTTGAATTTTTTGCAAAGTATGATAGTTAACAGTTTGCAAGCCAAGTTCTACGCTAATATCCACATTCTTTGTGGCGGCGACTCTCGCCATAACCTCAAGATATTGGTCATTGATACAGTCAGGTCGAGTGGCAATTGCGATACCTACAATATCATCTTGGCATGCTTCAAGTAAATATTGTTCTAACTGTAATGCCGGTAAATACGTATTGCTAAAGTTTTGAAAGTAGGGAATATACTTTTTCGCTTTATATTTAGGTGCTATGTGTGCTCTATTTGCTGCAATCTGCATACTAACGGTCATAGACGCAGGCAAATTCTCATACCCAGCTCCAATTTCGCCACAAAATACGCAGCCATTCGTACCGCATGTACCATCCCGATTTGGGCAGGTCACCGGTAAACTTATCGGCAGCTTGTATACCTTCTCGCCATAACGACGCTTAAGATAATCCGAATAGACATTATAACGCATCAAATTCCCCTCCTGTAATCCAAAAATCATCAGGCTGTATCTCAAAATATTGAGTATCGGCTTGGGTGTAGTCGAATAAGACAACACTCTTGCCTTCTTTATCAGAAGACAGATTAAGATAATTAGGAAGTTCTGCTTCAAATATTTCGATATGGTAATTTTTCTTTATTTCGCGCCAAGTTCCAAACCGGTATTGCCCCAAATATTTTGTAACGACCGCTTCATTTCGCCAGAAAGCAGATGTTTCTTGATTCCAACAATCGCCATTCCAAGGCAAACATTCTGGACGAATATTGCCATGATCATTCATCAAAGCATCAAACTTCAATAATTCCAGGCCTATTGTTAGTTTCTCATCATCAAATACCTGTTCACAAAACTCCTTTAACTGTTTAAACAATGATTTTGCACTGTGCGCCATCCTATGTAAATTCTTTTCCTCCCAGTACAATGTCAGACTACGAAACAATTTAAAAGCATCATCGTTGTATTTAGTCTGAATCAAAAACAGTAAGACATGTCTAAACCGCCCGCTGTTATAAAGAAAGTTGAATATATCTTCTAACAGCTTTAATTCTCTTATTTCGCCATAACTTATGTATCGATTCGCTAGAACTTCATATGGTGGTGTGTCCATATGGACATAATTATGCTGTTCGGCCCGTTCCCGAACACCTGACCCTTTTAGCAATTTTAAAAAACCAATTTGCAACATATCAGGCTGGAGATGAAAAACATCATTAAAAGATTGTCCAAATCTATCTATATCTTCATAAGGCAAGCCGACAATTAAATCAAGATGCACATGAATATTGCCATAGGACAAAACCTGCGATACGGCTTTAACAATATGCGGCCAGTCATTCTTACGACGAATTTCATTTAATGTTTGATTATACGTTGACTGAATGCCCACTTCAAATTGAAAACGACCTTTGGGAACGGTTTGAAGAAATGCTAATACTTCGTCATCTAAAAGATCAGCCGCTATTTCGAAATGAAAATTAGTTCGACATTCTTGTTCGGCGAGAAATTTAAGGATTGGCAGGTAATGCTTTTTGTCAGCATTAAAGGTTCGATCAACAAATTTTACCTGCTTCACATCGTGATCGACAAAAAACTTCAATTCACGAAAGACACGCTCCAAACTATAATAACGCACACCAGCTGTTGCACTCGATAGACAATACTGGCACGAAAATGGGCAGCCCCGGGAACTTTCATAGTAAATAATTCTATCTTCAAGTTCGTCCATATCCGCTTCACTATAGGCGAAAGGGATGCTGTTTAAATTGTCAACAACCTGCGCACAGCCTTTCACTACATCTATATCAGCCCGTCGAAAGGCCAACCCGGTTATACTATCTAAATTGCAACTCCCCCCCAGTGAAGTCAGCAGTTGCTTTAACGTTTCCTCACCTTCGCCTAAAACAATATAATCAATATAATTATGCGTTCCTAAAATACTGAACGGTTCATAAGACACTTCAGGTCCTCCCAGGATAATCTTCACCTCCGGTAGAACCTTTTTAACCAGATCGGCCAACTTCAGTGTCATCTCAAGATTCCAGATATAACAGGCAAATCCGACCACTTCTGGTCTTTCACTATAAATATCCGCCAAAATATCGAGTAAAGTGTTGTTTATGGTATATTCTGTAACTGCAATGTCAGTTATATCAGGGAGACAATACGCCTTTAGATTACGCAATGCCAAAGAGGAGTGAATATATTTCGCATTTAGCGTTGTTAATAGAACTCTCATTAAAGCCACCTACTTTTTATTCTATATTTGTATTATCTTCCGCTTACTGGCCTTAATATCCTTCGCCTTTCGTGATGCCAGCAAAATTCACCGTCCTATGAGTCTGCGAATAAAATAGACTAAGAATTCTAAGGATGGTGATTAAGTAATGCGGATAATTATAGATGGCGAAAGAGTCGCTGTCAATGTCAGGGCAAACAGGGACGTATTGCTCGCTCTTAAAAGCATGGCCAAAACACTTCACTGGCGCATACGCTACGACGCCGCCAATGAAGCTGTCTATCTATACTCCCCAGATTATTCTCTCTCTACTGACCAACCTGCCATGATTGAAATTTTTGAACCAGAAAGCAGTCGCTTAACAGGAAAGGCAATCTGTCTTGATCCAGGCCATGGCGGCAGCGATCCTGGAGCGATTGGCCTATCCGGCACATTAGAAAAAGATAACAACCTAGCTATAGCCCTTTTGGTTAGAGAAAAACTTGAGGCAAACGGCTGCACGGTAATCATGACAAGAGATACCGACTTAGATGTCGCTGGGCCGAACGCATCTGCGACCGAGGAACTGGGTGCAAGGGTCGATATCGCAAATGAGGGCAATGTCGATCTTTTCATCAGCATTCATAACGACTCTTTCACGAATAGCAGTGCATCGGGAACAACTACGTATCATTATGGAAGTGAAAAAGCAACAGCCCTTGCTAACTACATTCAAAAAAGCATAGTAAAAGAACTTAACACTAAAGACCGTAATGTGCGCTTTGGTAGCTTTTACGTTATTCGCTATACCCATATGCCATCCGTTTTAGTTGAAACAGCCTTTATATCGAACCCAGAGGAGGAATTAATCTTAGCAAGCTGTGACGGACGGAACAAAGCAGCCCAGAGCATTTGCGATGGCATTATGAAATATTTTAAAGTATAAAATAAATAAATTCTGTAAATCATACAGGAAATTAAGGTTTATTTTGCCAATATACTAGTTAAACATATGAAGGAGAGTGACCATGCTAAAAATGCCACGTTTAATTCCATTTCTACTTAGTGCTTTTTTGTTTAGTAATTCAGCCGCTGACGCAGCTGCGGCTGATAATTCCCGTGTTCCCGAACGAAGCGAATTACCTTCTGAATCCAAATGGCGGCTAGAAGATATCTACATCAGCGAAACTGCCTGGCAGAAAGATTTTGACAACCTTAAGCAAACTCTGCCTAAAATGACTTCTTATAAAGGCAAATTAGCTGATTCATCACAAAGCTTACTTGCATGTCTTAAACTCCGTGACGAGATTGGAATTATGAGCGGCAAACTTTATGCTTTTGCACGTATGCATCGTGACGAAAATACGGCAGACGCAAAATATCAGGCTCTAACTGGTAAAACTGAAGCTCTCTTGGCAGAGGCCGGGGCGGCAACTTCGTTTATTGAGCCAGAAATCTTGGCAATGCCTGATGAACTCTTAATCAAATACCGTGATAACGAAAGCGGTCTCAAAGAATATAGCTTTTACTTTGAAGATTTACTGAGGCAGAAAAAACATGTTTTGTCCCCTGCTGAAGAAGAACTTCTTTCACGAACAAGCGAAATGTCACAAACCCCAGAAAACGTATTTAATATGTTGGCCCATGCCGATATCACTTTCCCAGATACACTTGGCGAAAATGGCAAACCAGTCCAACTAAGCGAAGGACGTTATAGTAACCTTATTAGATCAGAAAATCGCGAGGTACGCAAAGCGGCTTTCACCAATTTATTTTCTACCTATGATAAATATCGCAATACATTTGCTGCTACACTGAGTGGCAATGTGAAAAAGAACGTCTTTTACTCTCGTGTCCGAAAATATAATTCCACCCTAGAATCAGCCCTTGAGGGGGACAACGTTCCAACTGAAGTTTATGACAATCTGATTAACACTGTTCATGATAATCTAGAACCCCTTCACCGTTATGTATCACTAAAAAAGAAAGTGTTAAAACTCGATGAAATTCATATGTATGATTTGTATACCCCACTTGCTCAAGACGTCAAATTTGATATTCCCTATAGTAAGGGCTTAGAGCTTGTGCGAGCTGGTGTAGCACCATTAGGATCTGAATACGGAGAAATCCTCGATAAGGGTCTGACATCAGGCTGGACTGACGTTTATGAAAATAAAGGCAAGCAAACAGGCGCTTACTCCTGGGGAGTTTATGGTGCTCACCCCTTTGTTTTGTTGAACTATCATGACCGTTATGATGACGTATCAACTGTCGCACATGAAATGGGGCACGCAATTCACAGCTACTACAGCCAGAAAAATCAGCCATATATAACCTCTGGTTATACTACATTTTGCGCCGAAGTAGCTTCAACAACCAACGAAGTACTATTGCTTGACCATATGCTTAAAACAACACAAGATAAACAAAAGCGCCTTTTTTTGATTAATCAATATCTTGAACTTGTCCGTGCCACTGTATACCGCCAAACCATGTTTGCCGAATTCGAAAAATTGTTATATCAAAAGGCTGAAGACGGAGAAACAATTACCGCTGATCTACTTGATACCATGTGGCGTGACCTTAATACAAAATACTATGGCCCAGCTATGGTTGTTGATGACGAAATTGCTGTAGAATGGGCCAGAATCCCGCATTTCTATTGGCATTTTTACGTCTATCAATATGTAACCGGCTACTCGGCTGCCACTACCCTTGCTGAGAAGATGTTGACCGAGGGTGAACCGGCCCAAAAACGCTATATTGAATTCCTAAAAAGCGGCGGCTCTGATTACTCACTCAACATTCTAAAGGAAGCCGGAGTAGATATGTCTTCACCCAAACCAGTTGAAATCACGTTGAACAAGTTTTCAGCCATGCTCGATGAGCTTGAGAAAATGATCTCCAAACCTTGACAATCAAGAGCTTGCCAAGGTATCATGAAAGGAACGACAATAATTGATTTGGTTCGCTTGCTGTATAGAATTTAACCAACCGGCCAGCAATTGTTTGCGTAATATCTTCTAGGAGGTTGGTTACTCAATGACCTACCAAGACAAAGATTTATCATGTAAAGAATGTGGAGCGAATTTCGTCTTCACTGTGGCCGAACAAGAGTTTTTTGCTGAAAAGGGCTTCCAAAATGAGCCTTCCCGCTGCACCGATTGCCGTGCTGCCCGAAAAGCTCGTATTGGCGGTAATAATAACAGACAAAATAGCGGTTTCCGTCAACAGCGTGAAATGTTCGAAGCAGTTTGCAGCGCTTGTGGCGTTCAAACCCAAGTTCCTTTCCGTCCGGTCGAAAGTAAACCAGTATACTGTCGCGACTGCTATCAAGCTAACAAAAGATACTAGTTTCTAAGCTTTACATAAACCGTATCAAACAGCCCATCTGCATTGCAGATGGGCTGTTTGCTATCTATTCCCATATAAACAAAATAATAATTGTATCTTTGTTTCAAATACTATGACTATGGAAGAAAAAAATATGAAACTTATAAAACCAATGCTAGCTAAACCCTCCTCCTTACCACAGATCGACAACGATTACGCATATGAAATAAAATGGGATGGCATCCGAGCAATCTTTTATGCAACCCAGGGGCAATTCATGATTTCTAGCCGCAATTTACGGAATATCACTACCCAGTATCCTGAATTGGCACTTTTGCAGAAACAGCTTACCAAAACATTGATTCTTGATGGTGAAATTGTGGCCTTTGATTCTAATGACCGTCCCTCATTTGAATTATTGCAGTTAAGAATGGGCTTAACTTCACCTAAACTTATTAAAGAACGTATGAAACAGGTACCCATAACCTACGTCATTTTTGATTTACTTCAGATAAGAAAAGATTTACTTCTTAATTATTCTTTTTTAGAGCGTCGGACTAAGCTAGCAGAGCTTAATTTATCTGGCTCCTTTTGGCAGACCTCCCCCTACACCATAGGTGATGGCAAAAATTATCTTCTAGCCAGCCAAAAGCTCGGCTTAGAAGGGATAATCGCCAAACGTATTACTAGCTTATACCTTCCTGGTAAACGCACTGACGACTGGTTAAAAATTAAAAATCAGCTGCGGCAAGAGTTAGTGATTGGCGGCTGGGTACCTGGAAAAGGGAGCCGCACAGGCCGAATAGGCGCAGTCCTTGTCGGCTATTATGATCTGTCCAGAGACGAGGCTACCCGTAAAGGGCATGCCCAAAAATTTCTCTACGCTGGTAAGGTAGGAACAGGATTTTCTATGGCCGACCTTGATAAATTAAGCTTGCTCTTAAGTTCGCATAAATGTAGTGCCAGCCCTTTTACAAATAAAATTCCCGTTAAGGAGGCCATTTTCGTTGAGCCACAGTTGGTAGCAGAGTTTGAATTTACCGAGTGGACGACAGGAAACACTCTTCGCCATCCCTCCTATAAGGGATTGCGCAATGACAAAGACCACTTATCAGTAACCCGAGAAACATAACATGTTTAGCATGAAAGGAGGGTTTCTCAATGCCAAGACCCATCTGGAGCGGTTCAATTAGTTTTGGACTCGTAAATATCCCTATTAAATTGTATACTGCCATAAAACGAAAAACACTGCAATTTCATCAACTTCGCCGCGATGATGGTTGTCGCATTCGCTTAAAAAGAGTCTGTTCAGCCGATAACAAAGAAGTTTTAAATGCGGATATCGTAAAAGGTTATGAAATTTCACCAGATCATTATGTCGTAGTATCTTCTGACGAATTAGAAGCCCTTTACCCCAAAGCATCACGCAGTATTGATATTGAAGATTTTGTCCTTCTTGAGCAAATTGATCCGATTTTCTTTGAGCAATCGTACTACATTGTTCCTGATAAAGGATCAAGCAAAGCCTATAGTCTCCTACTCGAAGCAATGCGTCAATCCCAAAAGGTAGCCATCGCTAAAATGGTACTTCGTAACAAACAGCATCTTACAACAGTTCGCCCTAACGGACGATCACTGACTCTATCGACAATGCATTTTGCCGATGAAATAGTCAGTCAGGATCAACTTGAAGATTTGCCCGCTGATGACATCAAACCAGAAAAGCGCGAATTAGCAATTGCTTTACAACTTGTTGAATCTCTCTCAACTGCATTCACTCCAACTAAATACCATGACGAATATAGGGATAAAGTTCTTGAAATGATCGAGAAGAAAGCTGATGGCCAAGAGCTAATTTCGCAACATCAGGCCACCAATCAAGGAGCTAAAGTCATTGATCTGATGGCTGCCCTGGAAGCCTCCGTCTCTGCTCTAAAGAAAAAACCGCCAAAACCGGCGAAGCCCAGGAGGAAAAAAGCCAGTGCCCAGTAACACGCAACCTCTTTTAATCGACGGAGTAAAACTGCAGGTTTCAAATCTAAATAAAGTATTCTATCCCGATAATGGCTTTACTAAAGGGCAGATGATAGACTATTACATTCGTATTGCCCCTGCCCTATTACCTCATCTCACAGGGCGGCCTCTGACTTTAAAACGCTACCCAAACGGCGCTGCCGGTAAGTTTTTTTACCAAAAAGAATGTCCTAAATCTCGTCCAAGCTGGCTACCCACTGTTCCCGTGTGGAGTAATCGCAATAAACGGCCAGTAAACTACTGTCTTATAGAAAACCTTCCCTCTTTAGTATGGGCCGCAAATCTAGCATCCCTTGAGCTTCACACTTCCTTATCGTTAGCCAACAACCTTCTTCAACCATCCATAATGGTATTTGACCTTGATCCAGGCCCGCCGGCAACAATAGTTGAATGTACGCAAGTAGCCCTATGGCTGCGTGATTTTTTTACTCAGCTCCACATGGCCAGTTTCCCGAAAACCTCTGGTTCTAAAGGATTACAAGTCTATGTACCGCTCAACACTGAAATAACCTATGAGCAGACGAAGCATTTTGCCCATTCACTGGCTAGGATGCTGGAAACCAAATACCCTTCGCAAATTGTTTCTAACATGCGAAAAAATCTACGGACTGGTAAAGTCTTTATCGATTGGAGTCAAAACGACGGTCATAAAACAACCGTATGTGTATATTCACTGCGCGCTCGCAATGAGCCTACCGTTTCAACGCCTGTAACATGGACTGAAGTAGAAAAAACCTGGAATACCAAAACAGCCAAACATTTGGAATTCACCTCCACCCAAGTGCTTGAACGTTTTCTCCGTCTTGGCGATTTGTTTCATCCTGTACTTACCATCAAGCAACACTTGCCGCATCTTTATCGAACAAAGCCGCCCTAAGATTCCCATTTATGATCAATGGGGCCTTAGAGCGGCTTATAATATGCTTTTTAGGCTTTAGGACCAGCAACCAGAATCTCCTCCGGCATATCGTCCTTGAATTTAGTAATATTTTTTATAAAAAGCTTAGCTAATTGACGAGCTTGGCGATCGTAGGCTTCCTTGTCAGCCCACGTATTACGTGGCTGGAGGACCTCCGACGGCACATTCGGGCATTCAGTTGGGACATAGACATTAAATATTGGATCAAGATCATACTTTACATCATCAAGTTTTCCGTCAGTTGCAGCAGCGACCATGGCCCGAGTATAAGCAAGTTTCATGCGTTTACCAACACCATAAGGACCACCAGACCACCCAGTATTAATAAGAAAAACATTGGTATTATGAGTTTCCAGCTTTTCACCCAGTAACCTTGCATAGACCAATGGTGAGAGAGGTAAGAATGGAGATCCGAAGCAAGTCGAGAAAGTTGCTTGTGGTTCAGTTATACCTCGCTCGGTACCCGCTAACTTACTGGTATATCCTGACAAAAAGTGATACATAGCCTGTTCCTTGGTAAGCTTAGCAATAGGCGGTAATACACCAAAAGCATCTGCGGTCAAAAACACAACTGTCTTGGGATGCCCGCCAATACTCGGGACGAGCGCATTAGGAATATATTCGATGGGATAGGCAGTACGAGTATTTTCTGTAATTGATTGATCCTCGTAGTCGACAATTCTTGTATCAGAATTCAGGCTAACATTTTCAAGCACAGCACCGAATTTTATAGCCTCCCATATTTGCGGCTCTGTTTCACGACTTAAATTAATGCACTTTGCATAGCATCCGCCCTCAACATTAAAAATGCCATCTTGGCTCCAGCCATGCTCATCATCACCGATTAATTGACGTGCAGGATCAGCAGATAAGGTCGTTTTACCCGTTCCGCTTAAACCAAAAAACAATGCTGTATCGCCATTTTTCCCAGCATTTGCTGAGCAATGCATCGACATAATGCCCTTTTTCGGCAATATGTAATTCATAATAGTGAAAATGGATTTCTTCATTTCACCAGCATAATGCGTACCGCCAATTAAAATCATCTGTTGTTCAAAATTAAGTACAACAAATGCTTCTGAATTAGTGCCATCAATTTCAGGATTCGCCTTGAACCCAGGCAGACAGACTACTTTATAATCAGGGATTACGTTCTCGGGAACACCTTCCGGACGGACAAATAGTTGATGGACAAATAAATTCTGCCAAGCAAACTCGTTAATAAATCTAACTTTAATACGGCTTGCCTCATCAGCACCCGCAAAACCATCAAACACAAAAACTTCTCTGTTTTGAATATAAGCCAACATCCGACTGTATAGCTTATCAAACCTTTCCACAGAAAATGGCCGATTGCTGTTCCAATCAATATCATCGTGTACCGTTGATGCCTCGACAATAAATTTATCATTAGGTGATCTACCTGTATATTTTCCTGTCTCAACGTGAAGTGCACCGGTTGACGTCAGCACACCTTCTTTTTTTAGTAATGCCACTTCGACTAATTCTGCTGGGCTTAAGTTGTAATAGACTTTGCTTACACCTCGTATGATTTCATTGGCTCTTTCATTAGTTTCTATACGCACCGCTATTCACCATCCCAAATATGTAGTTAAAATGCACTTTACTATTATATCACAAATTAGATATGTGGTAGTTTATTCCTGCAAAAAAGCACATTAATAATATATATATTACTAATTATTATGTAAATAATATAACTTTAACAAGTTGTGACATTTCGTCTTTTGCGCAACTTTGTGAATGACGGTGCGTAGCTGTCTTTAAACCGTTTAACCCTTGAGGCACTTTTAAGCCTGTAATACGGGCAATTTTATCCAGCATGTCAAATTCAGTCTTGATAGAAGCATCCTGGGTGGAACAAATCGCTTCTAATACACTATCATTAAACTTAAAGGGGCTGGCTGTAGATAAAATGACGAGTGGGGCTTGATCACCAGTTTGACTCTGGTAAGTATTACCTACCTGCCAAGCAACGGCTGTATGTGGATCAATGAGATAATTATGTTCGTTATAAACCTTCCGTATGGTCTGTATCGTCGCTTGATCATCTGCCCAGTCTGCCCAAAACAGTTCCTTAATCACCGCACGATACTCGTCATCAATTTCATAAAAGCCTTCCGAGGATAAGCGATTCATCCATTGAGATAATAACGATGCATTATTACCGGAAATATGATACAACAGTCTCTCTAAATTGCTTGATATTAAAATATCCATTGAAGGAGAAATTGTCTTATGAAAATCCCGTCGGCGATCATAACATCCTGTTTTAAAGAATTCAGTGAGAACATTGTTTTGATTAGATGCACAGATTAATTTTTTGATAGGCAATCCCATCATCTTCGCATAATAACCAGCAAGAATATTGCCGAAGTTCCCCGTAGGAACAACAAAATTGACCTCTTGCCCTAAATTAACGCGCTGCTGCTTAACCAAATCAGCATAAGCACTAAAATAATAAACAATCTGCGGCAACAATCTGCCCCAATTGATGGAATTAGCTGATGATAACCGAAAACCACGCTGCGCTAGTTCCTGCTTATAACAGTCATCATTAAATATTTTTTTGACGCCTGTTTGGGCATCATCGAAATTACCTTCAACAGCCGATACGGCTACATTTTCCCCTTCTTGAGTGATCATTTGCAGGCGTTGAATCTGACTCACACCATCTTGGGGGTAAAACACAATAATTCTCGTCTGGTCAACATCTTTAAATCCTTCTAATGCGGCCTTTCCGGTATCTCCGGAGGTTGCAACAAGGATAACAATTTCATCAGTCTCACCTGTTTTAGCAAGTGCATGCGACAAAAGGTGAGGCAAAAGCTGCAATGCCATGTCTTTAAAGGCGCTGGTCGGACCATGCCATAGTTCTAGAACATACTTATCATCATCAATTGAGACGAGGGGCGCTATTTCATCACAATCAAATTTGATTGTATTATACGCCTTATTTATACAGTCCTTCACTTCATCCTTAGTATAATCAGGCAAATACTGGCTTAAAATAGCCAAAGCTCGCTCTTGGTAAGAACTTTCAACTAAGGCCTGCAGCTGCTGTATATTCATCTTAACAACAGATTGAGGAATAAAAAGACCTCCATCAGAAGCCATTCCCGCTTTGATCGCTTCTGCAGCCGAAAACTGTCCTGTTGCACCCCTAGTACTTACATACATAATCTTTCCCCTTCCTATATGACCCAGTTGAAATGCAGTTAAAACTTCGCCGCATTGCCTTGTATACTGTGGGCTACCAAGCGGCTATAGCACATATTTGGGCTTCAACCGCGCTTGTCAAATCCTTGGGGTCTATTATAATTTGCCATCCACGAATCCCTGCACTGCCGGCAATTGTCTGGTATGCGAGACAGCTTTCGTCCAAGAAAGCAGGATAGCGGTTTTTAGTACGTTGCGGTGACGCCCCACCCCGAATTTATCCTGTAAGG
>JAQWAQ010000007.1 GCA_028707635.1 Negativicutes bacterium | reverse complement strand
TCGAGCTCCTGCCGAATATAACTAACACCACCCGGAATCGACTTAACCTCCGGTGGAAACATTTTTAGGACAATAATACCAGTAGCAATGAGCACTAAAATACTTGTCGGCAATGCTAACATCGCCCACCAGCTCCACGTAGTAAACACCGATACACCAACTGCTGCGGTAATCATCGCAATTGATACCGGATTCGGAATAGTGGCTGTCAAAAAGGCCCCGCCGGTAATATTATTGGCATAGGTAGCCACAAGCGCCAGCGCCTTGCCGAAATTGCTTTTACCGCGCTCTACCTTATAGGCTTGCGCAATCCCCTCTACGATTGGCAGCATAGCTGCCTGCCGCGCTGTATTAGACGGCGTGACCGGTGAAATAGCCAAATTCGCAAACATCAATGCAAAAATAGCCCCGGCCGGAGTCTTTCCTAAAATCCGCATCATATGAAAGGCCAACCGTTTGGCTACACCTGTTTTGGTCATAGCAATTGAAATGACAAAACCGGTAATAAGCAACCACAATGATGCTGATGCAAAACCATTAACAGCAAAACTGGCGTCATGAACCAATGACCCATTCTTCATCGCACCTGTTGCATTACCTACCCAGAAATACAACCCTGAAATCCCAATAAAACTGCTCACCGCAAAGTTTACACCAATTGTAACCCAGAGGACTACGAGACCTCCAAACAGCGAAAGCAACTTGTGTTGTGTGATATTCATACCATCTGGCGTTGGTAAAGCCCAAATGAGCGCACCAACAATAATACTAATAATCAGTCCGTACTTCTTTGCTATAGACTCTTTTCCCATGATCTGCTCTCCCTCCTATTTTTGATTTTTCTATATTTTCAGTATAGAACAAATAATTCACCAAAAAAATTGAGAGGACTACCAAATAGCCAAAACAGCTGATAAGATGCCTTATAAAAATACGAATAACCCTCTAGCTGCCAGAAAAGTACAAAGGTCTCTAAAAATAGCATCTGCTACTTTTAGAGACCTTTAACCTTAGAATACATCTGCGCCAAAAGGCTTATGCGAATGAGTCTTCTCGAATCGCACCATCTATCCCAATTGTTACTACCCGCCAAGGAATCATCTTATTACTATTGCCAAGTGCCTCTTTTACGGCATTCTCGATACCGCCGCAGCAAGGTACCTCCATCCGGACAACAGTCACACTTTTAATATTGTTAGATTGTAATATTTCCGTTAACTTAGCAGCATATTTCACGTTATCTAGCTTAGGACAGCCAATAACAGTCACCCTATCGCGCATAAATTCGTCATGAAGGTTAGCATAGGCGAAAGCACTGCAATCAGCCGCTACTAGAAGGTGAGCATTGTTAAAATAGGGCGCATTGACCGGCACAAGCTGCAGCTGGCAAGGCCATTGACGTAAAGCTGATGCCGAAGTCGCAGGCTCATTATGCCTGTTTGCAATTCGCTTTCTTAACTCCTGAACTGCGCTGCCAGGACAACTGGCCGGCACTTGCTCAGACCGCTGTGCACTGCTTGCAATATGCTGTTTCACTGCGTCTTCATCAAAGGCGGCCGCCTCTCTTTCAATAATACGAATAGCTCCTGTAGGGCAATCCGGCAAACAGGCTCCCAGTCCGTCACATAAATTGTCTGATCGCAATTTAGCCTTACCATTTATTAACTCAATGGCCGCTTCATGACATGCACCAATACACAATCCACACCCATTACACTTCTCTTCATTTATCTCAACAATTTTTCGCAACATAATTTTTCTCCTTTATTTATATGCTCGATTTATCTTTCTGACTAAAGAATATAACATATTCTACCCTTTTACAGTGATACGAATCACATAAAGTGAGACTTGATTCAGATGGAGTTTTAACTTCACCTGAATCCTAGTCGAACCGTATCCAGGGACTTAGCCGCTCTCTTCACTCCCTCTTGTAGAAGAAGATAGAGCGGCTTAGTCATCGGACAAAAAAAACCGCCCAATTTTTTTATCGAGCGGTTTGCACCTTGATACTAGCTGTTATTTAATACTACCAGAAGGGCCAAAGCGCCTAGCGACCGCATGACCTCCTCATGATGATCTCTCTCTCGCTCCTGGCGCTCATGGTATTCCCAGTCACTTTCATGGTCATGCCGCCGCATTTCGCGGGCATGACGCTCTCTTTCTTCTTGGATACGATGTTCACGATATTCACGATGCTCACGATGCTCACGATCATTATCACGGTGTTCATAGCGCTGCTCATGGTGCTTATTGTGGTGCTTGTCGTTATGTCTTGACGATGCCTCGGTAACAGAAAACCCTAGACCAAGCTGCATAACCCCAATTAAGGAAAAGACGACTAATTTTTTAACTACGTTATTCATAAAAACACCATCTCCTCTTATTCTCCTCTTCATAATTATAGGTGCCAAATTTTAGAATTTCTTTAGAAAATTATGGACAAGAAAAAACACCGTCTATCTGCAGATAGACGGTGTTTCATGTTATTGACGATTACGGTGAGGAATAGCCTTAATCAAGTAATACAGCACGATAACACTAATAACAATTATAAAATATAATAAATATTGCACTTTAAGCCCCCCCCGATACAGATAATCGCTAATATACTATATATATCGAGAGATTATCTAATATCTAAGTAAATAAATTGTCTTATTTTGTCAGGATAAATGTCCTAAATCTGGATATCAAACATCCCAAGTCAGCGGATAAACGCAGCGATAGCAGGATCCTTCTGCAGCAATTTCAAATCATCTTCTGTCGGTAGAATAGGTTTGTCACGCTCAGTATTCACCAGGCAAAGAAACCCTAAAGGAACATTCGCTGTTGCCTTAAATTGATGCCAAATATGAGCTGGAATTTCGATAACATCTTTCTCTTGGACATGATAAATTCGGTCTCCCAGCAATACATCACCCTCGCCTCTGAAAATGACGACAAAATGAACATGCTGGTGATGTTCTAACGTAGAGTGGCCCCCAGGCGCAACTTCGAAATAGCGAAGCTGGCACGGCAACTCTGAATCCCCTGTCAGTAAAACCTGTCTGGTAATATCTTTAAAGCAAATTCCCTGCTCCTTATAAACAAGAACCGGGACATCATCCCAATTATAATTGCCTGTATGACGAATCAACATCCTTATACCTCCTGATTAAAAACTCACCGTGCCGTCCAACATCTGTTCAAACGCCTATGAGGCAAACTCATTCAATAGCTTACGAAAATAGCGGCAGTTTTCCACGATATCAGGTCCATGCTGGAACAATCCGCCGCCAATCAAAAACATCACATCATTTCCATACACCTGGTACAGCTCCGGAATCCGGTCAATACTCATACCACCGCCAGGTGCAGGGAAAATTGGCTGGATATCGGCCATTGCAGCCTGCGTCGCCTTGGCAATGGACTCGCACTCGGTCTGGCTAAAGGAAAATCGACCGCCAAAGCTAGGATAAATTACAGCATCTGCGCCGGCCAGCCTCATAATTTGTCCAAATAAAGCTTGATGAGAAAAGCCATTTTCGCTACTCGTCACATAACTGCCTATAAATGCAGGATGGCTAAAAATCGGCAGTGAAATCGTATCATCATCGGCTAATTGACGCATACAGCCAAATCCAGCTAAAGCCGGAGCAACCATAATTCCGCCTGCACCTCTTTCCTTAGCCTCCCGGGCCCGCTCGATCATATGGCCGCCTGCAGTTGTCACATTAGCAACATAAATACTATTGTTGCCGGTTTCCCGATTTGCTTGATGTACAGCCGCTGCGCAAAGACTAATTCTCTCTGAAAAAGGCGCGAAACACTGATCAGTAAGACCGTGGTCATCCTTTATGATATCAATACCGCCCACAGCGCACTTATAAGCCAATTCGGCCAGCTGCTTGGCAGAAAGCCCCATCGGCTTTAAGGCAGTAAACAGCAGCGGCCGTTTGGGTATGCCAAGCAATTTGCGCAAACCAGCTCTACCAAATCGCGGCCCCTTCCAGTGATTAAGCAGTGTGGGCGGCAAATCGATGCTCTCTACCTTAATTCCCGGCTTGATGCTAATATTGCCAAATACAACATTTAGAAACTGGGTTAGTTCGTTGGCTGTTATTTCATTGGCGTAACTAATTTCGGCTCTGTAGTTGTTATCATAGAACTCAAAAGATTCGATACGCCCTACAACATGATCTTGAATAACCCCGGGAGTAAGTAAATTCGCAGGAAACTCAACAGTTTGCTCAATACAAATATCTTTTGCCTTACTGAAGGCGTCCTGCTGCGTTCCGGAAAGCAAATACGTTATTATAAACCGTTCACCAGATACCATGAACTACGCCTCCGCTCTAATGTTACACTAAAATCAAAAGGCTAAGGCATCATCGCTCATGAAATGCCTTAGCCTTCAGTAATCTGATCAGCTAAAAAGAGGAACCGCCCTTCCTAGATAAGAGCTACTAAATTGTTTTAATATTACATTTTAAAAGCATTATTGTCAATACTCTCATGCGAGAAGTCTAGTATACCTTTTTCGCTTCTGCTATACTAATAGTATAAGCAGAGTGTTTGCCAAGTCCCCTTGAGATTACTCTCCCCGATTATAAAGGAGGATGAAAATGCGTCAATATAAAGTTGTAGAAGTAAAAAAAGAAGGTTTCTTCGGAACATCACGACTTGATGGCGATAGGCTTGAAAAAATTCTAAACGAGCAAGCCCAATCCGGATGGATTTTTGATAAACATGTATCTGGAGAAACTCTTATTCTTGATAAAGATACTATTATGCTCATCTTTTACAAAGAAAAATAAAGGCAATGGCAGAATTAAGTGAGGTTTTAAAATGAAAAAGAAAACGATAGATCCAACTTCAAATCAAGCTCCAAAGCCTACTCCTGCTCCAGCTTCAGATGCTCTTTTTATTTTTATAGCAGGAATTTATCTTTTATCCCGCCCCCTATTAGTAAGCCCCGCAATAATTGATATAGCCGTAGGTGCATCCTTGATATTAATGGCTATCAAGCAGTACATAATTATCAAAAGAAGTAAGTAAATAAAAAAAGCTCCGCTAACACGGAGCAAATCTATAGACTTGGCTGTTGTGGATTGAGATAAAGTGTTTTCTTATACGGTTGTGAAATCGTCTTCAATGAAGAAAAATAGTAAAATTATAATGATAATGATTATAATAATCCCGCTTCCATTACCATTACAACCTCCGAAACCACCAAAACCCATACAAATTCCCCCTTTACTTACATTATGTTTTTGGTATTCTTATGTATAATATGACGTGTGATACCATTTGGTAACATAAGCAATAGAAAAAGGGGCCGTCTAAAAGTAAAATGGACCCTGTAAAGTAGACGGTTAAAAAAAGAGGATTAGCCTCGATTTTTAACAGTGCCTTACGGGGTCCATTTTAGATCCTAATATTGCCTAAAATTCGTTTAGGATTAACACAAATCGTTAATTTCGACATTGCTTAAATCGAGCCAGTCATAAAAGCGTTCTTTGTCCTCTGCTGTGCCGGAATAAACAGCATTCAGTCTTTTCTTTGCCTCTTTGCGCCAGTTTTTAAGCGAACCTTCTTCGGTGATTGCTTTTGTTTTGGACTTGAGGCGCGCCGTGTTTTTATTACATGCTTTGCGGTATGCCGTATAATAAACATCGTCTTTTTTTTGGTTTTTGAAACGCCGGTCAGAACCAACATCCAAACAAGTTCTTTCCTCCTCAAACTCTCTATCGCAATAATTATTCTTGTTGTCCCTGACAAAGAAATACTTTCCGCAGTTTTCACATTTTTTTATCCTCACGCCTGCTTTTACCATCTTCATAAACTCCCATTCTAATAGCTTCTCCAAGCTTTCGGCACCTAATTGCTCACACACATCATTTCCATCCTCAGGTATTATCAATGTTATACCGCATGCGGGGGTAAAGTCATATTGAAAAGCCTCGTGTAGAGGAAACTGGGTTATGAAGGTATATAATTCCTTAGCAAACTCCTTGCCCTTAGGAAGATTGCTGTTTTTTTTCGAAGCAAGTGACAATTTTTGAATTTCAGCATCACTCAGGGTTTTTTTTGATTGCATTCTTTTATAAAACCATATTCGATCATAAATATTCAGCCTACTAATAACGGGTGTTGAAGTATCTAGTATACGAAAGAGAAGCTCATTCATCATCTGCTGAAATGAAACTATATTTATGAAACATCTCGCCTCATACTTCCTGTTTTTCCGTATTATACGACGATATGAGTTGTAATCATCCAAATACTTCTTATAAAGCTTTTCTGTACGCCCAGAAGTAAAATATCCACATAGCAGTGGCGGGACTGTTAATAATTCTTTAAATACACCTATATAATCATCACTCTTTTCAAAAAAATCCTCGTTGTATGACGAAAACAAGTGGAAATAATCTATTACTATATCTTCCGTTGCCTTTCGTGAGTTCTCGCCAATTCTATAATAAGGATGGCTACTTTCCAGAATGCTTATTATTTTCTTCAAATAAGCATTTCCTACATAATAATCTGTTAAATTCAAAATGCCAGCAGACTGCTTCGCTTTTTCGTATTCATCATTAAACCTCTTAGCAGGTCTATTTTCTTTCAGCCTAAGTCTTGTGAAGTCAAACATTTCGGAAAAAAATTTTTCTAATAAAACCTCTATCTGATGCAAGTCCATACTGACAAAATCAAAAAGATGCCGATGGCTTTGGTCGTCAAAACTCGGTACGATATTATTATCGTTGTAAAATTTGTAGCAATCATCACTAAACATTACATATGACATAAAACCCTCCATTAAGCAGTTGTAATATTAAATATACAAGTGATTATTTCTGCGCAAGCGAAATAATTTGCTTTAGGCTTGCCCAATGATTATAATAATAACAAAACACCTCTGCGCAGTCAATATTTTCTTATTTAGACTGCGCAGCACATTAAGATGGGGAGGCGTTCATTTTGGGGAAGTCTTTTAAAGTTCCATGCGATACCTGTGACCAAACTGGCAAAGTTTGCCGCATTTGTGAAGGCTCACGCGAAATTAGTTGTAACTGCAACGACAATGATGACTGCGAGATTTGCCACGGAACGAGGATATTGGATTGCACGGCGTGCCTTGATTGCTCCAATTGTGACGGACTCGGGTTCATTGAAGTCTACGTCGAACTTTGTGAAGAGTGTGGAGGCGACGGCAAAGATAGCTGCGCTATCTGCAACGGCACGGGTTATAATTTGAATGATCTAGCCGAGTTTGGTATTGATTTAAGCTTGATGTAGTAAAAGCAATGATATTGAATATTAACGCCATTGCTTAATTGAGATCGAAAGGAGGATGACTTATGTGTGATAAGTGCGGTGGTAAGGGTTACTATGAAGAGGAAAATCCAAACCGCGAAGGTGATATTGACTTTGTTATTTGCGACTGCGATGAAGATAATTCTGATAACTAACAATTGACGTAGAAAATTAAATGGAAATGGGCTGTGTTTTCACACAGCCCATTAGTCTTCTTGCTGGCTGAATGCCTGCTCGATAATTTCCATCACGTCATCAAGCCCGTCCAAACTGTTCAATGCTACCTGGACATCGTGTTTTATCTCCACCCATATTCCAACAATATGCTTAAACGCATGGTAACCAAACCAAAGCTCTATTTCTATGACTGCGGGTTGGTGGCATACCTGACCAAATGGAGTAACAGTGATACCCTGATGAACGGCGCCATGAGTGGTGCGATTCTTGAGAATTTTGTGGTATCCGAGATTGTCAAAAGCTATCATAACTGCGCCTGCGAAGCCTATATTTATTACTATCGGGATAAGGACACTAAGGAGCTTGATATTCTTGGCGTGCTTAACAAGGCTACTTTAGAGTGAGGAACAGGCGCCGTGCTTTGTACGACTGATAAGTTGTCGGCGTTTGACAGCCAAAATTTGATTGTGCCTATTTGAGAGATATAAGTTTTTTAAGAGAGTTACAACTCTTTTGTTGCCAACCTTGTTGCCAGAAGCTATTTTCGACAATAAAAAAGCTTCCAGCAAAATTGCTAGAAGCACGATGTTTTCTGGCGGAGAGGGTGGGATTTGAACCCACGAAACCCTTGCGAGTTTACCTGATTTCGAGTCAGGCTCCTTCGGCCAGCTCGGACACCTCTCCATATTATGTTTTTTTGCGCCGCATTCTAAAAAAGTCCTTCATAATTGCGGAGCACTCATCGGCTCTCACTCCGGCCGTAACCGCTAAAGAGTGATTGAGCGCGCTGCTTTGAACGATGTTGAATACTGATTCAACAGCCCCGGCTTTATAGTCACTACTGCCGTACACCAGACGGTCGATCCTGCTCATAACGAGAGCACCGGCGCACATCGGACACGGCTCTATAGTAACATAAAGTGTCGCTCCCGTCAATCGCCAGCGATTCAGCTTACGGCAGGCTTCACGGATAACAATCACCTCGGCATGAGCGGTGGCATCATTCCAGGTTTCACGCATATTATGGGCAGAAGCAATAATCTCATCGCCAATAACTAACACAGCACCAATTGGCACTTCACCAATGTCATAGGCCTTACGCGCTTCGACCAAGGCTAATCCCATATAATCACTGTCATCCATAATGGTCACCACACAAACCATACTCACTTTACAAACGAATACAACGACTAATATTATAACTTATAAATACTATCTGTCGCAAGGCCTGCCATTCTGGTATTTTCTGAAAAACTTTACTGATGTTTAAATTGCTCCCGCAGTTTGCCGATTGTCGCCGAAATATCCGGTGCGCCGGTGATTTCAGTCACCACAGCAATCGTCTTAGCCCCCCGTATAGCGACCTCCCGAATGTTATGAGTTTTTATTCCACCGATAGCAACAAACGGAAGCCGAATGTTTTTCACAACAAAATCCAAGTATTCCAAGCCGACAGGTTCACACACATCCCGTTTGGTATTGGTTGCAAAAAGCGGACCAACCCCGATATAATCGACAGCTTCGTCCTGCTGTGCTCGCTTGGCCTCATGGACGGCATGAGTAGACAAGCCTAATAGCATCTCGGAGCCAATTAACCTGCGGACCTCATTGGGTGAATAATCATTTTGGCCAATATGAACGCCATCAGCTTCGGCCATAAGCGCCAGATCGGGGTGGTCATTAACAATAAAAAGCGCTCCGGCTTTTCGCGTCAATTCCCGGATAATCCGGCATTCTTCCAGCTTTTCGCCCTGATGTTTGTCTTTCTCCCGATATTGAATGATGCCTATTCCGGCCTCGATCATCATCTTAACAATTTCTAATGTCGCCCGCCCCCGCGAGTGGGTAGCATCGGTAATTCCATACAAATCTGCCTGAATAAATCTCCGAATAGCTTCACGACGTAATATCATTTCAACCTTCCTTTCTTTTTACTATCGGCCCAGGACACAGTCTAATACCACATCTGCCTGTTTGGCTGCGGCTACAGCTACCCTTGGGGCAAGGGGCGGCATACAATCAATACCGCTTTTTTCATCACCAATCACATAAAAGTTTTTACTGATTTTCCGCACGATGATATCATCGCTACGGCCCCAGCCGGCGATGCCCGAAACGGCAACGACAAGCTTAGCTGCAGGGACATAGTGCTGAACGAGTAGTGCCTTTACCGCCGGAACATCGACACATTCCAATACTACTTCACAATCACCAAACCAATTATCGACATTCTGTTCCGTTATTCGCTGTTGAATAAGATCTAAGTGCAGATTGGGATTAATCCTCCGCAAGTTCTGCGCCAACGCCTCTACTTTCGCCATTCCAACCTGATCGGCAAAGAAAAACTGTCGATTGAGATTGCTGGGTTCCACATAGTCAAAATCAATAATACGAAAATCCTGAAAACCGCTTCTAACCAAAGAAACCGCACAATTAGAGCCCAAGCCCCCTGCGCCAGCAAGACCAACTTTGACCTTTCCGATCTTCTCTATTTGGTCTTCAGTCAAATAGCGCCCCAATACAGTCTTAAAGCTCATAAATAGTGCCAATCTTGAAAAACGGGCTGATAACCATTATTTTTTAGCATCATCCTAATTTCCTCAACCCCACGCTCGTCGGCAAGCTCAAACTGGCCCTCTTCCTTCTTGTCGCTATACCCTCCGACTGCGGTCGAAACACCTGCCGACATTCGTGTGACTCCCAGCCTGATCAATTGATCCCGCAACTCGCTCCGTTCTCTTGTTGAGACAGTAATACCACTATGCGGCATAAAGATCCGATAGGCCAAGATATACTGTACAAGATCAGCATCGCTTACCGGTGAAATTGCTTGAAATCCGCCGTGACATGGACGCAAGCGCGGCGGCGCTACTTGAATATCTGCTGCCGGGTAACGACTCTGCAAATACGCTGCATGAAGACCGGTAAAAAAACTTTCCTGCCGCCAAGGAGCCAACCCTAGCAGCGCACCAAGGGTAACTGTCCGCATTCCAGCCTGACAGGCCCGCTCCGGCGCATCTAGCCGGAACAAATAATCCTTCTTCGGCCCAGATGGATGGAGCGGTCGATAGAGGTCTTTCTGATAAACTTCCTGGTACATTGTCATTCCATCCACGCCAGCCTCAATCAACTGCCGATATTCAGCTTCTGTCAACGCATAAACCTCAACACTAATACAGCTAAAGTAACGCTTTAGCACCCGCACACAATCTCCCATATAATGAACTGTCGATTTAGTAGGATGTTCCCCCGTCAGTAGCAGAATGTGCTTAAGACCCATCTGACTAATAACCCGGGCTTCCTTATCAACCTCGTCGAGAGAAAGATGGCGTCTAGCAAATTCATTATCATGATTAAAGCCGCAATATACACAAGTATTAATGCAATAATTAGAAACATAAATTGGGGCAAATAGCTGGATGGTACGTCCAAAATGCTTTATTGTATCAGCTTGAGCCCGTTGCGCCATCTCTTCCAGCCGTCCTACAGCCACTGGTGACAACAGAGTAAGATAATCTTCAGGCACTAACCTGTCTTTGGCAAGTACCCTGTCAACGTCTTTCAGGGTAAGATTGTTAAAAAACGCATCAAAATCAAACCCATCATAATGCCGCAGCAATTCCTTAATACCAGACATAGTCTTAATCCCTCCCTAAAAAACCGGTAAGCGGTGACGACGCAACTGCAGCGTCCTGCTGCTTTCCAAGCCCGGACAAATACGCCAGCCGCCCGGCAGCCACAGCATAAGCAAACGCTTCAGCCATCTTCACAGGGTCACCGGCCGAGGCAATCGCAGTATTAACCATAACAGCGGCAGCACCCATTTCCATGGCTTCAGCTGCTTCAGAAGGACGGCCGATGCCGGCATCAACAATAATGGGTATCGTCGGCAATTCAGACAGTAAAATACGGATCATTTCTCTTGTCTGCAAACCACGGTTGCTGCCTATCGGTGCGCCAAGCGGCATAACAGCTGTCGCACCTGCTGCGACAAGCGCCCGGGCACTATAAAGATCTGGGTTCATATACGGAAAAACTCGAAAGCCTTCGGCTGCTAAAATTTGAGTCGCTTTGATGGTTTCCTGATTATCAGGCAATAGATACCGCGCGTCTCCAATAACCTCTACTTTGATCCAATCACCACAACCGGCTGCTCTTGCCAATCTGGCAATTCTCACCGCTTCTTCGGCATTCCTCGCCCCAGAGGTATTAGGCATCAAAACGGCATTTTTAGGAATATACTCCATAATGTTTTCTTGTAAACCTGATGTACCAATCCGCCTGACCGCTACTGTAACCACATCGGCTTGCGCCGCTTGCATCACTTGCGGCAATATACTCTGATCAGCATATTTTCCTGTGCCGATGATTAATCTGCTCCGCAATTTCTTTCCGCCAATCTCCCAATGATTGATATTCATGATTCAGCCCCCTCCTACGAATGTAATAATTTCTAATCGGTCGCCTGCCTGCAAGACGTTATTTCCCCATTCCTCCTGCTTTAAAATTCGTTCATTGATTTCCACAACAATGAGCTTGCTCTTCAACTCTCTTTGATCAAGCCATTCTTCAACTGTCATTCCTGCCGAAATCTGCAGTTCTTCACCATTGACTACGATTGTAATAAAAACCGCCTCCTTCTTAACAAAAAAATAAAGCGTACCTCGTAAAAAGGTACGCCAAAAAATTCGCGCTTCACTACCTTTCCTACGCGGGCATTATCCCGATCAGGTTCGGAGGTAAGTGCTTATAGCACACTCTCAGCCCATAACATGAGCTCCCTCGGTAACGGTGAATATTTAATTGTTTTTATTGTACCGCTCGAAAGTTAACCTGTCAATAAGTGGTCAACTTTCCCGCACTTCTATCTGATATACACAGCCATTGACCTTCACCTGAAAACTTCGGCAGTCGCCTGATTGAACTACAATCGGTCGAATCGGATTCCATGCTGCTAATTTTTCTTCCATAGTTCGGAGAATGCTGTTGGCTTCGGCGACGGTTATTTGTGAGAAACGAACCCTATCACCAGGCTTTGCTTGGGCTAACATAGGAATATCACTTGATATTACAGTAGCAATCTTTGTATAGCCCCCGGTGGTCTGCCGGTCAGCCAACATGACAATCGGCCTGCCATGGCCTGGAACCTGGATGGACCCCAACGATATTCCATCAGAGATAATATCTGCAGCTGCTTTGTGGGGAATTTTGGCCCCTTCCAGCCGATAGCCCATTCGATCGGCCTCAAGCGTTACAATATAGGGCGCAGCGAGAAAGGCGGCAATACTTTCAACCGTAAAGTAATCATCCTGCGGCCCCAGAACGACCCGGACCCGATAGTCTTCGCCATATTCCGGAATCAGCCCGGCGGGAACCCTAGAGCCAATTGTCACCTCGCTATTACTTCTGCCGACTTCCAAACAATCACCTTTTCTTAGCTGGCGGCCCTGAAAACCGCCCAACTTCCCGCGAAGATAAGTGGCACGACTCCCCATCACAACAGGTACTTCAATCCCCCCGGCAATTGCGATATAGGCTCGGCACCCGCTTTCCAGACCAGCGAAACTCAATATGTCACCAGCCTCTACCGCTACTGTTTCCCACATTGCAATATCTTGACCATTGATCTGTGGGCTTAAATCGCCGCCAGTCACAGCAACACAGGCCGACCGGCAAAACGCAAGCGTCGGCCCCATCATAGTTACCTCTAAACCTGCCGCGTTATCTTGGTTCCCAACCAGTCGATTGGCCAGACGCAGCGAATAGCCGTCCATTGCACCTGCTACGGGTACTCCAAATTTCTGGTAACCCCAACGGCCTAAATCTTGAACTGTTGTCAACAGACCGGACTCGATTACTTCAAGAATCTGCATATTATCCCCTCCGATCCATCTCATAAGTCACAGGACGATATTCCCCTGACCTAATCTGGCTTTCCAGCAAATGATATTGACTGGCATTAATAGGAACAAAGCGCACATAGTCTCCGGCCTGCAGCAAAACAGGTATATCCTGCGAGGGATCATATAGCAGCAGCGGCGTTCGCCCGATAAGCTGCCAACCCCCGGGACTGTCAATCGGATAAATCCCTGTTTGAGCCCCGGCAATTCCGACACTGCCCTTGGGAATTGTCGTTCGCGGTATCTTTAACCGCGGCGTAACAATTTTCTCCGACATCCCGCCCAAATAAGTAAACCCTGGTGTAAACCCCAGCATATAAATCAAATACTCGGTCTCTGTGTGAATGGCAATAACCTCTTCCACCGAAAGCTGATTATGTCTGGCAACAAATTCAATATCAGGCCCGAATTCCGCACCGTATGCAGTAGGAATTTCAACGATCTTAGGATTGGGTAAAACCAACATGCCTAATTTTTCTTCAATAGAGCCCAACGCAAGGCAAAGATCGTCATATGAAATAACAAGCGGTTCATAATATACAGCCAGCGATCGATAGGTAGGAACAAGCTCGGTAATTCCCTCTACAGGATTCTCTTCCAAAACTACCATCATGCCCCGTATTTTACCATTAACGGCCTCACTGATTTCGTTCCCGAATTCTACAACCAGACTTTTATCACCGGCAGGAAGGTAGCGTGCCTGTTGATACATCGTCCTCCCTCCTTCCCGTTTACTCAATTACCCATTACTTAAGCAGGGCCTGCATGCCTAACAGAGACTGCCAGCCAGCCCACGCCGTAATAATAACCGCCAAAACACCAAACACCATTAGCCAGGCTGGATGCTCATAATCGCCAACAATCTTCTTATTACGAGCAGCAAGCAGCATTGTCCCCAAGGTAATCGGTAAAATTAAACCATTAAGCGATCCCGCTAAAATAAGTAAATTAACCGGTTTGCCTATAGTAACGAAAATTGCTGTTGAAGCAAAGATGAAGGCGATAATCGTTTTCGAAACATTGATATCAATCCATTTGTGGACAGACCGCAGGAAGGAAACAGTCGTATAGGCACAGCCTACGACTGAAGTAATCCCCGCAGCCCACAGTACTGCACCAAAGAATTTATAGCCGAGATCACCTGCTGCAAATTGGAAGGCAGAAGCCGGCGGATTAGCAGGATTCAATTTGTAACCGGCAACAACAACTCCTAATACGGCTAAGAAAAGCAGCACCCGCATAACACCAGTAATGACGATACCGGTAACAGCACTTCTGTTAACCTCTCCCAAGTTCGCCTTACCGATAACACCGGCATCCAACAGACGGTGCCCACCGGCAAATGTGATATACCCACCCACAGTACCACCGACCAATGTAACCATCGGAAGCAATAATGAGTCCATATTCTCGGGCGCAATACTCCGAATGGCAGCTTCTGCAACCGGCGGATTAGAAGTCATCGCAACATAGGCTGTCAAAAGAATCATAAGACCACCAAGGATTTTTGTAAAATTATCCATGGCGACACCCGCCTCTTTATAGAGGAAAATCCCAATTCCAATAGCCGCCGAAATCAATGCACCCATCTTCATATCGGTACCAAACAGTACGTTTATACCCATAGCACAACCACCAATGTTTCCAATGTTAAATGCCAAGCCGCCTAGAGCAATCAGGGCAATGACAAAATACCCCAAGCCAGGGAAAACCATATTGGCAACATCCTGACCCCGTTTTCCGGACATTGTGATAACCCGCCATACATTCATCTGGGCGCCGATATCAATGATAATTGATACCAGAATGGCAAAGGCGAAATTAGCCTGGAATTTCTCAGTAAACACAGCAGTTTGAGTCAAAAATCCTGGTCCAATGGCCGATGTTGCCATAATGAATGCAGCACCCAGCAGCACCGACCAATTACGTTTTACCTTATGCGAAGCTTGTTCTGGCGTTAAAAGTGGTCCACTCATCGCTATCCCTCCAGTTATTTATTTAAAGCGTTGCAATACTTTCATCCCGGATGTCAGTGATAAACATATGGCCTGGAGCATGGGTAATCATAAACTCCGGCTTTGCCTCCATGGCCACTGCCTGCGGTGTACAGCCACAAGCCCAAAAAACTGGGGTCTCTCCAGGCTTTACCGTCACTGCATCGCCGAAATCCGGCTTGCCTAATTCTTTGATTCCAAGGAATGCCGGATCCCCAATATGAACCGGCGCACCATGCACTGCCGGAAACCGCGAAGTAATCTGCACAGATTTCACGACCTTATCCGGCGGCAGCGGCCTCATGCTGACAACGAGCGGGCCTTTAAACATACCAGCCGGCTTGCAGTCAATATTCGTGATATACATTGGTACATTGCAGTCTTCCTCAATATGCCTTACCGGTACATCAGCCCGCAGCATCGAGCTTTCAAAGCTAAAACTGCAGCCAAGCAGAAAAGCCACTAAATCATTCCGCCAATAACCCGATAAATTAGTTACCTCTTCAACATAAACACCCTTTTTATAAATACGGTATTTAGGAATTTCGGTACGCAAGTCAGCACCAGGAGCCGCTAGCTTTGGCTCTGGACTACCAACGTCTGTTACATCCAGGACAGGACAAGGCTTGGGGTTACGTTGACAAAACAAGAGGAACTCAAAAGCAAGTTCTTTTGGCAATACCACGAGATTGGCCTGAGCAAAACCTGCAGCCAGTCCGGCCGTCGGGCGTCGCCATTCACCGTTACGAATAGCCGCCCTCATTTCAACTGGCGAAAGAGTCAAATAATCCAAATAAAATCCCTCCCTCACGAAATTTCCCCACCAAGCGGCGAAATCTTAATTCCGGCTTCCTCCAATCGTTTGCGAATGGTCTGCGCCATCTCCACTGCGCCCGGGCTGTCGCCATGTAAGCACACTGTATCGGCACAAATAGCGATTTCTTGACCCCCGGCACTCATTATCGTGCCTTTGGCAACCATTTTAACTACTCGCACTGCCGCCTCCTCAGGATCATGAATCATGGCACCGGGCTGTCCCCGGGCAATCAATGTGCCATCGCTGTTATATCCCCTGTCGGCAAACACCTCACTGGCTACTCGCAAACCAGCCTGCTGTCCGGCCTTAATCATCTCTGATCCGGCCAAGCCAACAAAAATGAGCTCCGTATTGACCTCGGCAATCCCTTCAGCAATCGCTATGGCAAATTTAGGATCAACAGCCGCCATATTGTATAAAGCACCATGCGGTTTTACATGCTGAAGCTTAGTATTGGCAGCAGCCGCAAACGCCGCCAAAGCACCCACTTGATAAATGATGTAGTTTTTAACCTCGACTGGCGAAAGCGCCATCTTCCGCCGGCCAAATCCTACAAGGTCAGGAAAACCTGGGTGAGCCCCAATGGACACCCCTAGTTCTTGAGCAAGCCCGACTGTCTTTGCCATAACCATCGGATCTCCGGCATGACAACCACACGCGATATTCGCCGAGCTGATGTGCCGGAGAACGTCCCTGTCCAAACCAAGTGTATAAGCCCCAAAGCTTTCCCCGAGATCTGAATTTAAATCAACATACCTTGCCACAACCTACACCTCCTTGATAAGATAGATTTATTCGCCTCCGTCCATATTTATGTAATGTTTTTGGTCATTTTGTCCTTATAACTATTCAAAATTTTTAAACACCTATTAAGATATTTATGCGGCATACTACGAAAGATTCGCACAGCATTACCCGTGAAAAAAGGAACTATCGCAATTGGCGATAATTCCTTCTTTCACATTCATCTATTGTCATACTTTATTGGTATAACAAACTCGGCAACTAGGGAATTTTAAGAATATTCTTCTGCCTTTCTAGAAGGATGTTTTACCTTTTAGGTAAATAAAGTACACATAATTAAAAAATGAGGTGATTCGATGAGTACAATAAGAAAAGTCCGCAAGATAGTAACTGGTTCTACTACGTTTGACGGCGCAGGCGTGAAATTAGTAAGAGTACTCGGCCGCAATGATGTCGACGATTTTGACCCTTTTCTAATGCTTGATGCTTTTGATTCTCGTAACCCAGACGACTATACCAAGGGCTTCCCCTGGCATCCTCACCGGGGAATTGAAACTGTGACATATTTGATCTCCGGCGATATTGAACATAGTGACAGTCTGGGTAATAAAGGCAGCATCCTTGATGGCTGCTGCCAATGGATGACAGCCGGAAGCGGCATTCTCCACCAAGAAATGCCGCAGGCCGCTGACCGGATGCTGGGCGTACAGCTTTGGCTGAACTTGCCCCGCAAGGATAAGATGACCCCACCCCAATATCGCGACCTATCTGCAGCAATGATCCCCAAAGTTCGGGAAAACGGCTGTACTGTCGGTGTAATCTCCGGTAGCTACGGACAAACGTCAGGCGCAACACAAGGGGATTATGTAAAACCATTATTCTTAGATATCGAATTAGAACCGGGACATGAGTTTAGTCTCCCGACAGACCAAACTGCGACGTTGTTTATTTATATCGTGGCAGGAGCCGGCTATTTTGCCGAAATGGAAACCACGATTGACAGTCACAAGGCCGTACTGTTTGAGAACGGCGAAAAATTTGTGGCTCGTGCCGCTGACCAAGGCGTCCGCCTCTTTTTGCTATCCGCACAACCGCTCAAAGAGCCAATCGCTTGGGGCGGGCCGATTGTTATGAATACCCGCGCCGAATTACAACAAGCCTTTGATGAAATTGACAACGGAACCTTCATAAAGAAATAAGAAAAGGATGCGCACTCGCGCATCCTTTTCTTATTTCACTATACCAAACCCATGGCCTGCCCAATTTTATCAGTTGCCTTTAAACCGTTGCCGGTAAGCAGAACAACCGTCTTTTCCGCTGAGCGAATCACTCCGGTCTTTTGTAACCGCAATGCTCCCGCCACAGTAGCGGCAGTTGTAGGCTCTACATAGAACCCTGCTCGAGAGGCCTCACGTAATGCCTCTATAATTTCTCCTTCACTGACTTCCTCGACTGTACCGCCAGTCTGCCTTACAGCGGCAATAGCTTCCACCTTTTTAATCGGCTTCGCAATGGAAATTCCTTCAGCTAGACCGGGCACGCACTGTGCCGACTCTTCTTTGCCGACAAACAGGGAATAAAGTGGATTACAACTATGAGCCTGGATCACAAAGATACGAGGCATGTGCGGTATTTCACCCACCGAAACTAACTCACGAAAGCCTTTGTACATACCAAGCATAGCACTCCCACCGCCGAACGGTACAACAATATTGTCAGGCACGCCCCAGCCGAGCTGCTCCCAGATTTCATAAGCCACCGTCTTGCATCCTTCGGGAAAGAGGGGGTGGGTATTATGACCGGCATAAACGGCTTGACCTACTTGCTTTTCGGCCTCTGCTTTCGCCGCAAGGGTCACTTGATCTCTCGCTCCGGCTACTTTGGTGACTTTTGCCCCATACATTTGAATTTGAACTAATTTACCTACCGACGTACTGGCCGGAGTAAAAATGTGACACTCTAATCCTGCCGCTGCACAATAGGCGGCATAAGCTGCCGCAGAATTGCCGGACGAATCATTGATGACCTTCTTAATACCGAGTTTCTTCAAATGGCTGATAACCAAAGCCGCCCCCCGATCTTTGAACGAGCCTGTCGGCATAAGCGAATCGGCTTTAAAGAAGAGCCCCCCAAAATTGGTCTTAACAAGGGGCGTCAGGCCCTCACCCAAACTAATCACCGGATCATTTTCCCCGATTGGCAGCGCTTTACGATAACGCCACAAAGTAGGGTCTTGCGTAATGATATCTTGTTTCCGAATAGCACGCTCCGGAGCCTTGAGATATCCACCACAGGTACATTCTAAAATAAGCTGATCTTCACGATACGTTTTCCCACACTGATAGCAGGTATAGCTCATTATTGACATCCTCCTAAGATTAAGTTTTAATACCAAAATTCCGTCTATATTCCTTATATACCATTGATTATATAGACTTTTTTATATATAATCAATGGTATAATAGATTTTTTTCTATGAATAGAAGGTGCCTATGAACAAAGAGCTAGAAAAATTTATCCCGATTGCCAATGTCATTGCCAAAACCTTCGGTAAAAACTGTGAAGTCGTCTTGCATGATCTTTCCATCCCGCAAAACTCAGTTGTTTATACTGTTCATAATCACGTGACAGGCCGAGAAGTCGGCCAGCCTTTTGAACACTTGGTGAAACAGGTTTTGTTATCCAAAGACTTCGACAGTGATTATGCCGCCAATTATTTGACAGTCACCAAAACAGGCAAGGAAATAAAATCCTCGACCGCCCTTATCCGGGATTCACAAGACAAAGTCATCGGCGCATTATGTATAAACTATGACTTCCAACCCATGAAACAGCTAAAAGATTTTATAGATGAATTTGTCGCTGTCGGAGCCAAAAGGCCTGAACCCGAGTTGGCCGCTTTTGATCATGTGATTGACATTGTCGATGATTTAATTGACAAAATTATTGGCAATAGCAATCCTGATCATTTAAAAAGAAAAGATAAAATAGCCTTAGTTAACTTCATGGACAAGAAGGGTATTTTCTTAATTAAAGGAGCCCTTGAGAAAGTTGCCGATAAGTTGAACATTTCTAAAGTTACTGTCTATAGCTACCTGGATGAATTGAAGAAAAATGAAGTGGAGGAATAGTCCTATGAAATCACCCTATCAGTTTATTGATACACCAGCGTTGTTAATTGACAATGAGCTTATGGAAAGCAATCTCGATTTTATGCAAAAAAAGGCGGATCAATACCATGCAAACCTACGGCCTCATACCAAGACCCATAAAATGCCAGAGCTGGCTAAATTACAATTGCTAAAAGGAGCCTATGGCATCACAGTAGCAAAAGTTGGTGAAGCAGAGGTCATGGCCGAGCATGGTCTGACGAATATTTTTATTGCAAATGAAATTGTTGGCATTTCTAAACTTGAGCGAATTAAGGCGCTTAATCGAAAAATCAAGCTCAGAATCGGCGTTGATAACGAATACCAAATCAATCAATTAGAAGAAGTCTTTAAAAATGAAGAAAAAGCCATCGAAGTATTAATTGAAGTAGAAGTCGGCGAAAATCGTTCCGGGGTCATTACCGATGACCAATTATTGAATCTGGCAAAACACATTAAGAATAGCAAGAAGGTCGTTCTGAAAGGCGTATTTTCCCATGAAGGCCATTCCTACAAGGCAAAAACTATTGAAGACTGCATCAAGGCGGCAAACGAAAGCCAGCAAAGAACTTTACGATCAGGTACTATGCTGCGCGAACTAGGCATAGATATTGACACCATCAGCATCGGCGCAACGCCATCGATGATGCATGCTGGAATTATCGAGGGAATTACCGAAATCCGGCCTGGAACCTATATTTTTATGGACGTCGGCCAAGGCAGTGCCATTCAGGATTTCACCAAATGTGCCGCAACCGTTTTAGTCACTGTGATTAGTAAACCAACAGATGAGCGAATCGTCTTGGATGCCGGCGCAAAATCGTTGACCTCGCAAAACCGCAGCGAGGGCATTTGTGCCACTCAAGGCTACGGCCTTGTGAAAAACTCCAACGGCATTAGACTAAGCGGCGTATTCGATGAACATGGTCTCATTTATAACAAAGAATTCCGCAATAGTATCGAGATTGGCGACAAAATTGAGATTATTCCTAATCATATCTGCCCAACCTGTAACCTGTATGAAAAAGCCTATTTGGTCTCTAAAGGAAGTATCTTAAGGGAAATTCCCATATTATGCAAAGGGAAAACGCAATAATGTCTTAAAAAAGCTCGCTACCGGCATTTCAAATGCAGTAGTGAGCTTTTTTGCATCGTGATATAATTAAATAAGGAAAATAACCACGAAACAAGAGATGGGGAATCATGTTGATGAAGTTAACTCTATCATTGGAGACATCTGTGCTTGTCGTCGTTATGATAACATCCTTCCTCGCCCCCTTTATGGGCAGCGCAATCAACCTTGCCATTCCAGCCATCGGGGCTGAATTTAGCGGCGGGACTTTATTTCTCAGTTGGATCGTCTCCGGCTATCTGCTTGCCTCGGCGGCATTTTTACTTCCCTGCGGCAGACTGGCTGATATCATTGGCCGAAAAAAAATTCTGCTTATTGGGATCATTTTATTCGCTTGCTTTTCCCTGCTGTCCGGGCTGGCCTGGTCCATGGAATCGATCATCGTTTTTCGAGTCGGGCAAGGAATGGCGACTTCGATGATTTTCAGCACAGGAATGGCCATTCTTACATCTGTTTATCCGCCTCATAAGCGCGGGCATGCAATGGGAATTACCGCTTCGGCAACATATATTGGCTTATCACTGGGCCCAGTGCTTGGCGGGTTTATGAACTACTACCTCGGCTGGCGGAGCATCTTTTTCTTTTCGGCCTTGGCCGGTGTTACCGCAGCGCTCATTGCCGCCTACCGGCTCAAAGGTGAATGGGCGGACGCCAAAGACGAAACCTTTGATTGGCTGGGCAGCGCTTGTTATATGATTGCAATTACCGCCGTCCTTTATGGGCTATCATCATTATCAAATACAGTCTGGGGGAAATATTCCTTAGTTTTCGGCTTAGTGTTACTTGCACTTTTTATTGTTTATGAATCAAAACAGGACTATCCGATTTTTCGAGTCGAGCTTTTTCGCCATAACACTGTTTTCGCCTTTTCCAATCTAGCGGCTATGATTAACTACAGTGCCACCTTTGCCGTCGGCTTTCTCGTCTCGCTCCTCCTGCAGGTGGTTATGGAGTATGATTCTCATGTCGCCGGCTTTATTCTCCTTGCACAACCACTTATGATGGCCGCATTTTCCCCGTTTGCAGGCTCTCTCTCTGATCGTATCCAGCCGCGCATTGTGGCCTCGCTCGGCATGGGCTTAAGTACCCTCGGACTCTTTATTTTCACATGGATCACACCGGCTACATCCTCATGGCTAATCATGATCAATTTAGCTTTCATTGGTTTAGGTTTTGCTTTATTCTCCTCGCCAAATACCAATGCCCTTATGGGATCAGTGGAAAAACGCTTTTATGGGATCGCCTCTTCCTCACTGGCAACATCACGATTGACCGGGCAAGCAGTGAGTATGGCCATCGTCACGCTTTTGCTCTCCGTCTATGTGGGCGACGTTAGTCTCGGACAACACCATACTGATCAACTCATCGAAGGATTCCGCATGACATTCCTGGTCTTCACGGTCCTTTGTACTGCCGGCATATTCGCATCACTCGCCAGAGGAAAAGGTCACTGACAACTTAGCTGTTCTCCTCTGCATAGACTGTGATCCTATTGCGTACCATCTTGCTGGTGTATAGCGCTTTGTCCGCTTTATCGACTACTTCAGCCACAGTGGCTCCATCTTCCGGGACGGTCGCAATCCCGATACTTAATGTGCACTTATACTCTCCCCCAGCATTGTGTGAGGTTATCTCGCGGGCAAGCTCTATCGCCTGGGCTGTCTTAACAGCTCTGAGCATAATAACAAATTCATCGCCGCCAAACCGGAAAACCGAACGTTCTCCCGCAACAGCAACCATCATTCCAGTAATTGCTTTCAGCATGTCGTCCCCGGCCAAATGGCCATGACTATCATTGTATTCTTTAAAATAGTCAACATCGATGAAAATCAAGGCTGCCTCGGAAACAGCCCCCTGATTAAGTTCTAAATCCAGGACTTCAACCATCCTGTTAAACGCCCGGCGATTATATACCCCTGTCAGCCCATCCCGGTCTGCGGCGCTTTCCAGCCTTCTATGAAGATCTTTCAATTCGTTTACTGTTTCATTGTAAGCTTCAATGACTTCCTCGAATTCATCCTTTGTCTGAATAGGAATGGTAGTGTATTTACCTTGCCGCAGCAGTTTAAATGCATTTGTAAGGGTATCCAACGGGCGCAGGAAGCGGCGAACAACGAATATACTTACAATAATAAGCACCAGGGAAAGCAACGCAACAATCACGGCAACCTGATTATGGATCTGCCGGTTAATCTCATCGACTTCACTGATCGGTGTCTCAAAAAACACATACCATCTAATCTCTGGAATGGAGGCAAGTGCAGTATAGTACCCTTCACCGTCAAGGCGCTTTTCTGTGATGACTTCTTCTTGCTTAGCTGAGAGCTCTTTTATTTCAGAGGCAAGCCCTGAATCCCCGCCAATCCTACTATCGATAGTATGATAAATGACTTTTCCGTGCGCATCAACAATCCCGCTCTGTCCTTTTCGCATACTTGTTTTACTATCAAACAGGCCGAAAGGGTTTCCCTCCTTCAGCCAGACAGACCCCGCAACAACTCCCGAAGCCGAGCCACCTTCCTCATAGATAGGCACCGCGATGGTGATGACCTGACGATTAGCCCGGCTCAAGAACATATCACTGACATACTCTTTCCCCTGAATGGCCTGCTTAAAATAGTCACGCTCCGAATAGTCATCCCCGATCCACTGTAACCCTGTACCCGTTGTGGCTGTCATAATCCCATTCCGGTCAAAGACAAAAATGGAATTGACGTCTGGAATGATTTGATTTACGACACTTAGCATATTCATGTCACTATGAATACTTTTGTCCCGGGCAATCACTCGCAGCTCGTTCGTAATCTCGCTAATATGTCTCTGAATATATTCCGCCCGATAGAAAGCCGCCTTTTTATTAGCATCAAGCACCACTGCCTCAACAGCTCTTGAAACCACTCGTTCAGCTCCTATCATCTGGATAACGCTGGACAAGATTAATAATACTATCGTAAAAATAATAAATTTTGTATAAAACCGATTCATGGCAACCCCTCTTGCTCTCTTACATCACTAAGATACTAAAGCTGCCTAACACAACTACACAACGGCAACATTAGGACTTTATTCCCATATTGTAACATATATCAAATACCTATAGAAGAAAAGATAAGTAAATTCATTGCCACGCAATTAAACGATATTAAAACAAGGTACCTATCCCCCTGTTTTTAAGAAAGGAAGCTGCATTATGGTATTAGCAACACAGCTGTTAGATTGGTACGACAAAAATTCTCGGGATTTGCCTTGGCGTAAAGATAACGATGCTTATAAAGTTTGGGTTTCAGAAATAATGCTTCAACAAACACGGGTCGAGGTTGTAAAGGATTATTACACCCGCTGGATGGAACGATTTCCGACTCTAGAAGCTTTGGCCCAGACATCAGAGCAGGAAGTCCTCACTTACTGGCAGGGATTAGGCTATTATAACCGCGCCCGCAACCTTTTGTCAGGGGTCCGGGAAGTATGTGCAGAATACGGGGGAAAAGTGCCTGACAATGCACCGGCCATCCAGAAGTTGCCCGGAGTTGGTGAATATACTGCCGGGGCCATTGCCAGCATTGCCTATAACCGTCCCTCTCCGGCGATTGATGGTAATGTCCTCAGAATCTTCAGCCGGCTATTTTGCCTGGAGGAGGATATTACCAAGCAAGCGACTAAACGCAAGATTGACCGTTTGATTCGCGATCATATGTCTGTTGAGCGGCCTGGTGATTTCAATCAGGCATTGATGGATTTAGGTTCCATGGTGTGCATTCCCCAGCGTCCCCGCTGTCAGTTGTGCCCGTTAGCTACCTTATGTGAGGCACAGGCGCGGGACGTTCAAGATGTCCTGCCCGTGCGGACTCCAAAAAAAGCTCCTTTACACATAAAACTGGCTGCAGGAATAGTGATCCAAAGCAGCAGCTTGCTTATAACTCAGCGACCCGCAACAGGGATGCTTGCCGGGATGTGGGAATTTCCTACAGTAGAACTGGCAGAGGATGACTCAACCTCCGAACGGTTAAAAACGCGGATCAAAAGCGACTTACAACAAGAGGTCTGTGTCGGGAAAAGACTATTCCACTACATCCACACATTCAGCCACCGCAAATGGGACATATCTTTTTATCAGTGTCAATGGCTGGCAGGCAATACTATATCCTTCCCTGCTCATTGGCTGGGATTGTCTGAATTAGATACTGTGCCGTGGGCCGGACCGCATCGTAAAGTGGCGACCGTCCTCGGCGAGCAATTCACTCAAGAGTTGTAGAAATGCAATAAGTCCCATAGACCTACTGTCTACGGGACTTATCGCGTTTGTTCCGGTTTCTTTGATTCAAATTGGATTAGGTGACTCTATCTTACCCTACATTCGCTTTTCTTGCTTTCAACTCTGCTTGCTTAGCATCATTAAATTTATTAACCGTGCTTAAATATCCGGTTATCCGCCGAACTCTTGTTATCGGCGATTTTTCATGGGATGTTATTTCAACATCCTGACCGTCTAACTTAACCTCGATACTGGCTAAGGCCTTACCTTTTCTGTCCCAAACAACTTTCTCTTGCTCAACATAAATGCGAAGCTCGTCCAGCCCGATTGATTCATCATGGCTCACTTTGATTTCACCAATCATTTCGATTTGCATGTTGTCATCTCCAATATCTTTTATACTGCTATTATATCATCTCAAATCTGCTCTTGCGGATTTTTTATATTATTTGCCCTTATTTCTAATTTTGTAAGCACAATATAGACCCAATAACCAAGCAGGCGCAATATATAGCGAATAGCGCATATCAGGCATAAATGCCATAATACCAACAACAAGAGCTAAAAAGGCCAAACTAATATACGCTGTAAACGGATAAAACGGCATTTTAAACTCTAACGATTTATTCTCCCGCTCCTTATGTTTACGGAACTTTAACTGGACAATGAGAATCGTTGCCCAATTGATAATTATGGAAATCGTCGCCAAGGCCATAAAGTACATGAAAACCTTTTCGGGATCCAGATAGCTTATTAACACTGCAATTAATGTAAAAGCTGTTGAGAATAGCACCGCGTTTACTGGTGTACCCGCAGCATTGAGCTTACCAAAAAATTTAGGCGCATTCCCCTGTTCGGCCAAGCCATACAGCATTCTTCCGTTACTATATAAGGCACTGTTATATGCTGATAATGCGGCTGTAAGAACGACAAAATTTAATAAGTTAGCCGCTGATGGAATACCTACATAAGAAAATATCTGAACAAAGGGACTTCCCGTTGTCTCCATTTGATTCCAGGGGAATATTGATAGAATGACTACCATAGCCCCTACATAAAACAGCAGAATCCTCCATACTACCTGATTGATGGCTTGCGGAATTGTTTTTTTCGGATTTTCCGCTTCACCGGCCGTAATCCCCACAAGTTCTACTCCACCAAAGGAAAACATGACTAACACCAGCGACATAATCACGCCGTGCAGGCCATTGGGGAAAAAGCCACCATGTGCCCATAAATTACTAATACCGGTAGGCTGTCCGCCATTACCAATTCCAAAGAAAATAACTGCCGCACCAAAAATAATCATACCGATAATTGCCAACACCTTAATAATGGCAAACCAGAATTCAAATTCTCCATAGGTTTTTACACTAATCGTATTAATGAATGTAACAACAACCAAGCATACCAGTGCTGAAACCCATGTTGGAATATCAGGGATCCAGTAGTTAATATAAGTCCCGATAACCGATAACTCAGCCATCCCGACAACTACATAATTAAACCAATAGTTCCAACCAGAAATAAAACCCGGAAGTTCACCCCAATATTGATAGGCATATTGACTAAATGAACCTGATACCGGATGATCAACAGACATTTCACCTAATGCCCTCATAATAAAGAAGATAATAATGCCGCCAATCAAATAAGACAAAGCAATCGCCGGGCCCGCCATTTTTACCACCGTAGCCGAACCGTAAAACAACCCTGTGCCAATAGCTCCCCCCAGCGCAATCATCTGAATATGACGATTCTTGAGACCACGCTGTATATGGTGTTGAGTATTACTGTTATCCATGTCCATCCTCCCATGCTTCACGTTAATTATGTTACATAATTACACCACAAACAAATAATATTTCTATAAAGATCCCCAATTACCTGCTATATTGTATCCTAATTATGTAAAAATAATCGCCGAGACAGTGTCTTCCCGATTATATCACTACCTATTTATGCCCTGAATTCCAGCGTTTAAGGCTTGAGGTGCAGAAATAGATCTCTTGAAAAACCAAAAAGACTCCAAGAAAAATTTTTCTTGGAGTCTTCACCATAAGTACAGTTATTCTCTGCCTAATGCCGCAATCTGCTGAACATCTTTATCGCCTCGACCGGATAAATTAACAATCATAATATGGTCTTTCGGCAAGGTCGGCGCTAATACAATCGCATGAGCAAGGGCATGTGAACTCTCTAACGCCGGGATAATCCCTTCTGTCTGTGATAGTAAATAAAAAGCATCGACAGCCTGCTTATCCGTGACAGCTACATAGTTGACCCGTCCACTGTCCCGCAAATAAGCATGTTCTGGTCCAACACCGGGATAATCAAGACCGGCCGAGATAGAGTAGACAGGGATAACCTCATCTTTGTCATCTTGCAATACATAACTTTTGAAACCATGGAGAACGCCTACTCTCCCCATTGACATGGTAGCGGCATGCTGATCAGTGTCAATTCCTTTGCCAGCAGCCTCGGCACCATACAGTTTTACCGTTTGATCCTCGACAAAAGCTTGAAAAATTCCAATCGCATTGCTGCCACCACCCACACAGGCAATGACACTATCAGGCAGTCTGCCCTCAAGCTCAAGCATTTGCTGACGCGCTTCAATGCCAATATATTTTTGAAAATATTTAACAATACTCGGATACGGATGCGGCCCTACTGCTGATCCTAATACATAGAAAGTATCATGACGATTTTCAATCCAGTACGCAATAGCTTCGTCAACAGCTTCTTTTAACGTCTGCGTTCCGCTTGTTACCGAGATGACTTCGGCCCCAAGCATTTTCATCCGAAACACATTCAGCGCCTGCCGTTCAACGTCTTCAGCCCCCATGAACACCTTGCATTCCATGCCGAACAAAGCTGCAACGGTAGCTGTGGCAACACCATGCTGCCCTGCGCCGGTTTCAGCGATTATACGCTTTTTACCCATTTTTTTTGCCAACAAGGCCTGACCAAGAGCATTATTAATTTTATGGGAACCGGTATGATTTAGGTCTTCCCGTTTTAAATAGATTTTGGCACCGCCTAATTTCTCGCTAAACCGTTCTGAATAATACAGCAACGACGGTCTTCCCACATAGGTTGTTAAATAATGCTCTAATTCTTCCTGAAAGCTAGGATCCTGTTGACATTTTTCATAAGCAGCCGTTAACTCATCCAGCACCGGCATCAATTGTTCTGGCACATACTGCCCACCAAACTGTCCAAATAAACCTTTTTTTTCATTAAGCATTATAATTCCCTCCATGTCATTCTGTTAGTTATTTAAATTGATATTTAGTTATATCAACGGCTTGAAACTTGACGCGTTCATATTCTTTGGGTATAGGATAAGGCGCAGTTGCATCAAAACCGATTTTGGCTGTTAAACCGTTTTTAGTAACAGGGTTTAATTCATGCCCAAAGGCCTTGGTAACTAAAATAGTATCTGTCTCGGGATTAAACCGGGTGCACATGGCCCATTCAACATCTTCAGCATTATATATATCTACATCATCGTCAACCACAATGACCTGCTTTAATGAAGGAAAGGCAGCCATTGCAGCGAGTATGGCATTGCGCTGCGTGCCTTCATAGACCTTTTTAATCTGGACAACAGCGTGATAGAAACCGCCGCCGCCATGAGTCAGATGAACACCTGTAATGCCGGGGACCTGACGGGATACTAAGTTAAATATATTAGCCTCGCCCATCAAGCCTACCGAGTTAAAGACCTCCTTGCCGGGTAAGAGCGTCTGAAAAATCGGCGCCTTGCGATGACTGATCGACTTAACATTAACAACCCAGCGTTTATCCTGCTTACCATAGTAACCGGCTACTTCAGCAAACGGTCCTTCTTCCTCTCTAACATGAGGAAGTATTTCAGCCTCAATAATAAACTGGGCATTCGCCACGCCCTCAACATCCACAGTCCGCGACCTTACGAGTTCCACCGAACGGCCAAGAAGGGCACTAGCAATACCTAACTCATCTGTATCAATAGGCGCCGCTGAACCAGGGACAACAGCTGCTATATAGACTGATGGATCAATACCGTTCGAAATTGTAATTTCAAGCGGTTGGCCGCGGCGCTCCGCCCGTTCATAATAATCGCGCAAATGACGGCCTGTGTCCATTAACATGGTCATTCGCTGCGGACCGGTAACCATCATCCGATGAATTGATAAATTTCTCACACCCGTATCAGGATCTTTCGCAATAACAACACTACAATCCAAATACGGTCCGCCGTCACCTAGAGCATGAATCGGAACAGGAAGACGGCCTAAATCCACGCCATCCATAACGGCCTCGGTAGCCGGCCCCCTATCCAATACAACAGGGGCAATCGGATCTTTTTGCCAGGCTGCAACGGCCTCCGAAAATAAAAATGGCAGTTCTTTTACAGGACAGCCAAAAATTTCAGCTAAAGCATTCCTGTTCGAATATAAACCTGTAAATACGGGATAATCATATCCCGCCACTTGGTTAAAAAGGACGGCTTGTTTTCCTTCAAACTCGCGGGCTACCCCGGCCAGCTCATAATGCGCGTTGACAGAGTTCTCTACTGTTACAAGCTTGTTTGACTGCTGCAAGAATGCAATGCACTTTTGTAAGTCAAAACCCTTTTGCTTAATCAGAGCCAATTGCTCCATTCAGATCCCCCCTTATACAATACATAAATTTAAATACAAAAAACCCCTCATCCCTTGCATAAACAAGGGACGAGAGGTTATAACCCGCGGTGCCACCCTAATAGGCTAGATAAATAGCCCGGCTCAACTAGGTACGGGACAATTGTCCGATACCCGCTCCCTGATAACGGCGGAAGTTCCGGTAGCGCCTACCCCAAAATTGGCTCGGACTACATCTCCCAGGCCCATTCCACACGTTGAGCAGTGCCAATCTCCCACTGTCATTGGCTCGCTGTAACCCTCTTCTCATATGTACTCTTCCTGGTCATCGACATTCGAACTATGAATTTAACCAAATTGTATCAACAATCACGAACCTTTGTCAATCCCTAATATACTAAATTAAAATTACACCTCTCCTTTAGCTAATTCAAGCTCATCATTGTTAACCACTTCGCCTTTTGAACTCCAATATCCAGCAAGCATACTGCCGCTAATATTTTGCCAAATAGTACACAGCGCTGCAGGTAAAGCCGTTATGGGATCAAGATGCGCCATGGCTAAGGCAACCGCCAATCCTGAGTTTTCCATCCCTATTTCAAAAGTAATGGCCCGTGATTTTCTTTCACTCATCCCTACACCACGAGCTGCACCATAACCGAGCAGTAAGCCTAAACTATTATGCAAAAATACAGCGAATAAAACAATCAGCCCCACCGTAGCCAGTCTTCCTGCATTTACAGCTACAACAGCAGCTACAACAGTAACGATAAGCACAACTGAAAAGGCCGGAACAATCTTCTGTAATCTCTCTACTGTTCCACCTGCTATCATCCGGAGGATAATTCCAATTGTGACCGGCAGCAAAACGATTTTTACAATTTCCAGAAGCAATGCCATTACATCAATTGGAATAAAAGTTCCCGCTAATAAGAGGAAGATATACGGCGTCAACACTGGTGCCAGCATGGTATTAACACTTGACACGGTAACTGATAAAGCAGTATCCCCTTTGGCAATGAACGTCATAACATTCGAAGCCGTACCACTGGGACAGGCGCCCAACAAGACCACACCGGCCGCTAATGCCGGCGGCAGGCCAAGCAGCTTAGCAACACTGTAACCGACCAGTGGCATAATCAGATAACGGAAAGAAACACCATAAAACACTTCTTTAGGATATTTTAAAACAAGTTCAAAATCACGAAGCGACATAGTAAGTCCCATCCCCAACATAATAAAGCCTAACAGATAAGAAATATAAGAAGCAATTGGCTTGAATGGTTCAGGCTGCAAAAAAGCGATTGCCGAAAAAATGATAATCCACAAGGCAAACTTCTTGCAAATAAAAGTCGCTAATTTTTCTAATAAATTCATTGTTATTCCTCCATTAGTTATAGAATAATTTTCTTGATTCCGGGAAACTAAAAAACCTCTCACCTCCTTGAATAATCAAGGGGCAAGAGGTTACTCTCGCGGTACCACCCTATTTCGCAGCGTCAATAAAAATGACAGCTGCATCTCATCAGGTCTAACAACCCTAGCAATATAACGGTTGCACTCACTAAGAGCAGACACCGGCGCAGCCTACTAATACTTTCAGCTTTGCAGTTCAGGAATGACGATTGTATCGTTCTGCTACCGATTCGCACCGACCATCGGCTCTCTGAAACATACTACATACAACTATTTCCCTCATCACTTTTCACATTACAATATTCTATTGTTTTTAGCTAAACGACTGTTAAATTGTAAACTTTCTATAGTTTACATCAGAAAATAATCCTTGTCAAGCATGAAGGTATTGATAAACTTTCTAGGCCTAAATACATTAATCATATCGACAACAAATGACAGAAACAGGATTTTTCCTTTTTATAAAGAAATCTCCATACCATACGAGAAAACTCCCTTTTTACATTATCCGAAAGGACGAAAACTATATGATAAGCAGAAAATATGCTTTAAACATCTCTTTAATATATTTTATATTCGGGATACTCTGGATTCTTTTGTCCGACATTTTTGTTGGAACTTTATCCTTAAACCAAGAAGTCATGACCCTTCTTTCCGTCATTAAAGGCGGAGTTTACGTTAGCTTATCGGCCTTTCTAATCTACATGATAAGCAATCACTATATAAGTAAACTATCTCAAGCCAACCAACGCTTACAGGATGGTTATTATGAACTTACAACAACTCATGAACAATTGGCAGCAACTGAGGAAGAACTGCGCCAACAATTTGATGAACTGCAACAATCCTACGAAAAAATCATTACCCAAAATGTAATTTTATCGACAATACAAGACACTACCGAGGGCTTAATCAATCAGCTTGACGTCGATATACTACTAAATAAAATTTTAGAAGGTGCAACAGACCTTGGCGGAACACAGCATGGTTTGCTAAATCTTCTCGATGAGGAGACGAAAACCTTCCACTTAAAAGCAGGGCTAGGTCTTTTCAAGGATCAAGCCGGGTTGTTAAAAATCGACCAGAATGCTGAACAACCAGGGCAGGTCTTACAAACCGGTCAATTTTCTATTGTTGAAGACTATATGGCATGGGAGCATCGTCTCAACATGCCTCACACAACCGAAATAGCATCTGCCATTCACGTCCCGCTAAAGATTAATCAAAAGGTTGCGGGCACCTTAGGACTTGCATATACTGATCCTGGTCGGCTCATTAAGGCAAAGGACATAGATTTATTAGAACGCTTTGCTTCATTGGCCTCGATTGCTTTAAGCAATGCACAATTACATACGCAATTGCAGCAAGAACTAAAAAAGATTACAAGGCGGGAAGAAACGATCAGAGCCATTTTCGACGAGACTAACGATGCAATCTTTGTCCATAATGCCGAATCAACTGAACTGATAAACTGCAACACTAAAGCCGAAGAATTACTCGGCTTTACCTTGCAGGAAATGCAAAAAATGGGTATGGCAAAGGTTGACGCACTTTGCTACAACGGCCATCTAGCAAAAGTACTTAAAAGTGCCCTTCCGGAAGTCTCCCAATTATTAGAGATGTCTGCTGCTAACCGCCAGGGAGACCGTCTATATTTAGAAGCAAATCACAGGAAAGTAACAATTGGTGACACACAGTGTATTATCACAGCAGTCAGAGATATTTCCGAGCGTAAAAAGACAGATGCCGAACTGGCTCATGCTCAAGCTTATAAACTAGCCCTTCTGAATGCCATTCCTGATTTAATGGTCCTCTTTGACAATCAAGGATTTTTTATCGACTATCATCAGCCAACCAACTTTGAACTATACGCTCAACCAGAACATTTTATGGGAAAAAACATAGCTGATATTTTTCCTGGCGAATTCACGCAGAAGGCCCTTGGTCTTTTAAAACAAACCATCAATAACCGAGATAGCCAAACGATGGAATATCAACTACTCCAAAATAATCAGCTGAACCATTTTGAGGCTCGTTTTGTCAAAATCAGCGATTCCGAGATACTCGCTATCATTCGGAATATCACTCACAGAAAGCAAACAGAGCAGCAATTAGAACACATGAGTTTACATGATCCCTTAACCGAAATCTACAACCGGACTTACTTTGAAGAAGAATTACTGGCGATTCGTAATCGCAATGATAAGGGTGTTGGCATTATCGTCTGTGACGTTGACGGCCTAAAATTAATTAATGATACACTAGGCCATCGCTCCGGGGATAAATTACTTAAAACCGTGGCCAAACTGCTCCAATCGTGCACAACCTTTCCTGATGTTGTCGCCAGAATTGGCGGAGACGAATTTGCCATACTTGCATTTGAGCCTGACCAACAAGGAATGACCGACCTGACTGCGGCCATTAAAGAAACTGTGGAAAAACACAATAAGACTAACCCCCAGCTTCCCCTAAGTCTCTCAATCGGTTGGGCAGCAAATTTTGATACAGGTGATAGCATTGATGAGTTATTTAAAGAAGCGGACAATAACATGTATCGGGAAAAAATGCATCAAAGCATGAGTACGCGCAATGCGATAGTGCAAGCGATGATGCACGCTTTAGAGGCTAGAGACTATATTACGGAAGGCCACGCGGACCGTCTTCAAGAGCTTGTCGAAGCTTTAGGGCGAAAATTAAAGCTTTCTGACCCGATGATTGCTGATTTGAAGCTTTTAGCCCAATTTCATGATATAGGAAAAGTAGGCATCCCCGACAGAATCCTGTTTAAACCTAATAGCCTTACACAAGATGAATTGGCTGTTATGCGCCGCCACGCCGAAATTGGGTTTCGCATCGCCAGATCAACACCCGACTTTGCTCCCATCGCGGAATGGATTCTCAAACATCATGAATGGTGGAATGGTAAGGGCTATCCCCTTAACCTAGCTGGCGAGAAAATCCCTCTGGCTTGTCGCATCCTTGCACTCGCCGATGCCTTTGATGCCATGACGAATGAACGACCCTATCGTAAAGCCATGAATCGCCAAGAAGCTCTCAACGAAATCCGCCGCTGTGCCGGAACCCAATTTGACCCAGCTCTTGTTGAGCCTTTTATTAAAATGCTCACTGACCAATGCTGACCTTCTAACGTACATAAAAACTCAACTCTGGAAATAGAACAGCGAAAGAAATTTCCGTTAATAGTTCAGGGAAAAATACGAAATTAACACCCGAATTATTACTGTTTCTATTTAAGGGACTGCGGTAACAATCATATCTAAATATACAATTTGGGCAGGGATGTACATAAAAATAGTTCTTCTTCATAATAGGAGACCTCCTATTTCGTTTACTATAGAATATGTACACATAACATAAACTGTTACCTGAATGTTATTAATGCTTGCATTATAACTATTGTTCTTTTTGATCACATCTTATTAACCCATTGGGCGAAGCTGTGGTGAATCACATAGACAATAATTTGTTGCAATAATACGAGCACTGTTAAGCTATACTATTAGCAATACCCCTTCCATAGAGAATAACTAGTAACCACCCGAATTATGCCTTACTTATTTAGCTTTCAAAAATAGATAGGAGGATGAATCAATGATTAACATGAAACTAGCTGAAGTATTATCCCACCCCGCCGACGGAATTATAGCAATTGTTACCCAAGGGCCTGGCGAGCCACACGTTGTTAACAGTTGGAATAGTTATGTAAGCATTACCCCTGACGGCAAATTGCTAATTCCCGCCGGATTCATGCATAGAACTGAAAAAAATATTGCTGCCAACAACAAGGTAAAACTCACCATCGGAAATAGAGAAGTACAGGGAAAGCTATCCCAGGGTACGGGATTTCTGATCAATGGAACTGCCAGATTTCTGAAGGATGGCGCAGAATTCGACATGATGAAACAGAAATTTGACTGGGCTAGAGCTGTGCTGGAAATAACCATCGAAAATGCAACGCAGACAATCTAAAAGGCATAAAAAGACTTCAAGAATAATATCTTGAAGTCTTTTTGCATTTACAGGATTAATTTACGGCTAAGTATATATTATGTAGGCTAACGAAACAAACCAGCTAGAAGTGCAGCCATTTCACCGGCAATAAGCGGGCCGACTGCCAAGCCCTTGAAAAAACATACGCCAGCAATTGTCCATTAATAATATATGAAAGCCGCTATTGAAACTGATTGATTATTGCCGATAACTTACAACACCAGAATTACTAAAATTAGTAAATTGTCCCAATTCAATGTCACTAATAAAAAAACCACAATAACTGTGAGCGTATAATCAACATACTTTCGGGTTATTTCTATATTATATCCTCCAAATATACTGTTATGCAGTCTTACTAATCGTCTAGAACCGTCCCGGCTCGAGAGGTCTCAAGCCAGCGGCACACGGTTAGCAAATCTAATAACCAGAAAAGAAGGGAACATGTCATGTCACATACCCCCTTCTTTCTCGAAAAAACCACAGTAATAATTAACCTACAAGATTCTAAACTTACTAATAGAGGACTGCAACTCTTCTGCCATCGTGGCCAGAGCCTGGCTAGCCGCAGCAATTTCCTCTACCGATGCCGACTGCTCTTGTGTAGCCGCCGATACCGTCTGTGTCGCTCCTACTGTTTTTTTGCTGAAAATATCTATATCCTTAACAGACGCAACAATCTGCTGACTGCCACTGGCCATCTGTTGCATGGCTGCTGAAATTTCCCGCACTTGATCAGACACCTGTGTTACCAGATCTGCAATTTCTTGGAACGCTAATCCAGCTGCATTCACGACTTCAGTTCCATGCTTAACCTCGCGCGTTCCGTCACTCATGGCCGAAACAGCTTTTTCAGTATCTCCCTGGATTTCTCCAATTAGTTTAGCAATCTGCTTGGCCGCCTCCTGTGACTGCTCAGCAAGCTTTCTAACTTCCTCCGCTACAACAGCAAAACCTCTGCCCTGTTCGCCTGCGCGGGCTGCTTCTATAGCCGCATTAAGCGCAAGCAGATTAGTTTGTCCAGCAATTCCTGAAATAGTTCCTACAATCTGTCCAATTTCCTTAGATCTTTCCCCTAATGTTCCAACTACCTGCGCAGAGGCATTCACAGTATTTTCGACCTGTACCATCTGCTTGATAGCATTACCAACTGCTTCGCCGCCTACCTTTGCCGCCTCTGCTGCATGGCTTGATACATCTGATACCTGATTGGCATTAGATGCAACTTGTTGAACAGTTGCCGACATTTGCTGTACTACTGCGGATGTTTCTTCTACTGCATTCAACTGGTTTTCTGCCCCATATGCTATATCGGTAATCGCTGCAGTAACCTGATTGGCGGCCTGTGCGGACTGAGTAGCACTAGCGGTCAATTGCTGTGACGAAGCACTAACTTGTTCCGCTGACTCGGCTACATTCTTTATGAGCCCTCTTAAATTCGCCTTCATTTTATTAAATGCTACGGCAAGCTGACCCATCTCATCTGAAGACCTGGCTTTCAGATCTTCTTGTGTTATCTTACCGTCCGCGATCTCATCAGCTACTATAACTAACTGCCGAGCTACATTCGAAATGCCTCGGCTGATTACGATACTAATGACAAGCGCTATCATAATAACCACAATATTCAAAATCAACAAAATTCGCTGCATATCGGCTACTTGTTGACTAATCTTGACCTGTTCATCTTTAATAAACTTCTGAATCATCTCTACTAGCTTATTAACTCCACTTTCGGCTTTGCTGTAAGGGTCTGCTCCCTTTTGAATATAAAGGATTACTTGTTCTTGATTGCCGGCTAGCTTTGCCTGCATTGCTTTTTCTGAAATGCTCTCATATGCAGCTTTTTCTTGTCTTAGTATATTGATAAGATTCTGGGCTTTTTCAGTGACGAATATTGTATCCATGGTATTAAGCTTTTTGTCCGACTCTATGCGCAGTTTGTTGAATTTATCTCTGGCTGCTGGATCGCCGGTAAGGTTAAATCGTCTAACTGTGCCAGCCTCTTCAGCTATATCAGTAGCTAATTCCTCCGCTAGCATAATCTTCTCCGTATTCGCATCCATCATAGTCTGATAATCAGCGTTTATATGTCCAATCTTCAGGTATGTATAGCCACTCATGATCGCAATTACAACAATTACAATCATAAACCCCCCCATAATCTTTCTGCCGATAGTCATCTTCATCTTTTTTCTCCCCTCACTGAATCTAGCATTCTTAGGGACAGGCTCGGTGTCCCGCAACGGTGAAACAATGACTCACAACAAACGTTTTGATGACATATTTTACCATGTGTGTTAAGCTACACCTATGGCCTCAATTTCATTCGCTGTTATCAATTTACTTAGATCGACCAGTATTAGCAATCTATCAGCGTCTTTGCCTATGCCTCTAATGCACTCATTAGCGGAAGTCAGCGAAGGTGCAGCTTCCATCTGCCACCCGATAGTAATAATACTTCTGTAACCTCGGTTACGATGACCCCTATTTCTTGACCTACAATCTCAACTATAATAGCTTGCCTATCGTTCCAACCGTCTACACTCAGCCCAAATCTTCTGGCGAGCTCAATTACGGGGATTACCGTACCACGCAGGCTTATAATTCCTTCCATAAACTCGGGTGTATTAGGCAGCCTTGTTACATTATTGTACTGAATAATCTCCCGGACTTGAGATATAGAAACCCCATTCTCATCACTCCTTCGTTGGATATTACCAATCTTCATTGCAGTTCCGACCTTGACCGCAATAGCACGTTATCTGTTGTAACTGCTCTTTTATTGTCTCGCCTCATTATGTAGTAGTCTGTTAACATATTCGATTGACTCGGTATTTAATACAGCATATAGAGGAATTTTATATCTCTATTATCCCATAGGATTATTATTATACTATAGGATAATTGACTATAGTATACTCCTCACACACTTGCCTTGCAACTACTTTTAAAATATTTTGTATTAACTTGTGGTAATATCAATATGTAAACCATCGTGAAATAATGCACTATGAAAAAAGAGAGAGGTATAATGAATACATTCGGTTCTAACCTTAAAGAAGAGCGACTTAAACGGGGCTGGACTCTAAAACAACTTTCTGAGATGTCAGAAGTTAGTATAGCTATGCTATCCAAAATAGAGACCGGTGAGAAAACACCGACTATTCGCGTAGCCGGCCAAATATCTGCTTCATTGTCTTTATCAATTTCCGACTTGGTCGGAGACAATAAATGTTCAAAGAAATGCATTGTGATAAGAAAAGAGGCCTGCAAAATAATCTCCAATCCAATAACTGGCATGAAGGGAAAATTAGCATCTCCCGGTATTCCTTTTAATGATTTAGACATAATACATGCAACCCTTCCACCGCAATCAAGTTCTGGTCCAATGCCGCCTCATGCACATGGAGCGGAAGAATATTTCTTAGTTGCCGAAGGACAGCTAATTGTCACTTTAAACAAGACTGACACTTATGAGTTGAGCGCTGGCGATTCAATTTTTTTTAAGGCCAATGTTTATCATGAGATAAAAAATCAAACCGAAGAAGAATGCAAATATTATTTGATTTTACATCGATAGTCTCGACCTTTGCACTATTGCATTGCGTGGATGCCAGGGGGGACAATCTAAAGGCGCAAAAAGACCTCAAGAATAATTTTTCTTGAGGTCTTTTGCTTTTTACAGAATCAACCTAACGCTAATTATATATTATGTAGGCTAACGAAACAGACCAACTAGCAGTGCAACCATTCCACCGGCAATAAGCGGACCTTCTGCCAAGCCCTTGAAAAAACATACGCCAGCAATTGTCCCAACGACAAGTGCTGTAACTACCTCTGGCGTTTTCTGCATAAAAGGCACGCCCAGCGCAGCCGCCCATGCAACAAAAATACCAATAAGAACAGAAACTATCCCAATCGGTGTTTTCATTGAGCTAAGGATTGAGCCCATCGATATGTTTCCTTGAGCCAGTGGTGCCAGTACCGCTAATGTCAAGATGATAATGCCAATATTAATCCCATGGTTTTCAATAAACGGAAACCACGTTTCAAATCCCAGCATCTTGATTAATAATAATATCAAAGCCGCTATTGAAACTGATTGATTATTACCAATAACTGATAGCACCAGAATTACTAAAATCGGCAAGCTATCCCAATTCAAAAATGTCACTCCCAGTAGAGCTTACATTGACTGTAGGCTCAAAACTTTAAATAAAACCAATTATATAATAGCACGAATTACCATATAAAATGCAAGGCAATCTCCTTGTGTGCTTCTTTTACTATAAAAATTTTAAAATTTAAAAAGTCACTGCAAACCACGCTGATTAATATGATACATAAATTGAGACTTGATTCAGATGGAGTTAAAACTCCATCTGAATCCTAGTCGAACCGTATCCAGGGACTTAGCCGCTCTCCTGTGCCCTTTGGGTATAGAGCGGGTTAGTCATCGGATAAAGCTATTTTGGGGAGATGATTAGCGTGAATAAAATCCCGTTTCGCTTGCTGATCTGCTTGATAGTATTATGTGGACTATTAGCAGGATTTTCCTCGACTGCCCTTGCCGCTCCCAGTCTTCACTGGCAAACAGACCAGGTCTATTACGACAATGATGGAAGGTTGATTATCGAAGGTTATTTTTACAACAACGGTACCCGTACAATTACTTGGATCAATTGGCAAGCAGTAAAGGTCTATTTCCGCCAGCAGAATACCGGCTGGTGGTTGCAGGCAGCAGCCACATTCAACGATTTAAATGTCACTTTATACCCCGGTGATTCTATCCATTGGACATTTCGCATTACTAATGCAAGTCTTGTCTATTTTGACTATTGGAATGTCAAATGGGATGCAAATTACCAGTATAAGTAACTAGCTGCAAACTCCCACAAAAAAAATAAACGGATGCGTGAAATCAACACGCGTCCGTTTATTTTCATTAATAAAAACTAAAATTCTCTGCTAAACCCTGAAATGACTGACGGCTGTCTGAAGATCCTGGGCCAACTTGGCAAGGCTCTGGCTGGATGAGGCAATTTCCTCCATTGATGCCGATTGTTCTTCTGTAGCGGCCGACACTGTCTGAGTGTGATCCACAGCAGTTTTTGTAAGTCCATCGATATCTCTTACAGACATTACAATTTGCTGACTGCCACTCGCCAGTTCTTCCATAACAGCGGAAATTTCTCTCACCTGTCCAGACACGTTCGTTACCAATTCTGCTATTTCCTCAAATGCCTTTCCTGCTGTAGTAACAACCTCTGTCCCGATTTTGACCTCACGGGTCCCTTCGTCCATGGCCACAACGGCTTTATCTGTGTCGCCCTGAATTTCGCCAATTAAGATAGCAATTTTCCCTGCGGCCTCTTGTGATTGTTCGGCCAATTTACGAACTTCTTCAGCTACGACCGCGAACCCTCTACCATGCTCGCCCGCTCTCGCAGCCTCAATCGCAGCGTTAAGCGCCAGCAAGTTTGTCTGTCCGGCAATGCCTGATATCGCATCGACAATCTGCCCGATTTCTTTTGATCTCTCACCCAACTTCGCAACAACCTGTGCAGAATTGTTGACAGTCTCTTCAATGTGAGCCATCTGGCTAACAGCTTTCTCTACCGACGTATTACCTTCCTTGGCTTTATCGGCAGCTTGCGCTGAATGTTCTGCTACCTGGTTTGAACTTGCCGCTGCTTGTTGTATCCCAGCTGACATCTGCTCTACAACAGCCGATGCTTCATCGACTGCTTTTAATTGCCCTTGTGCGCCTTGGGCCACATCGTTAATAGATCCGGCTACTTGCGTCACAACCAGCGCTGACTGTTCGGCACTAGCCGTCAATTCTTCCGAAGACGCTGCGACATGCTCAGCCGATTGTTGTATATTGCGAAGAACGCTGCGCATATTCTTATTTAGTGTATCAAAGGCTTTAGCCATATCACCAAGCTCATCTTTTCGTTGCATTAGTGATGGGTCAAGATCATTTGAGTAATCACCGTCTGCCATCTGCATTGTCCGTCCTCGCAAAGCCATAATCGGCTTAGTGAAGAGATTCCCCAAATAAAATGCGATCATGACAGATAAGACAAGTGAAATCACACAAAACAAAATTTGCATCATAATTTGGGTTTTCAACTGCGCCGCTAATTCTTGTGTCTTTCCATCGACAAATGTATCGATGTCATCCGTCCAGTTACCTGTGCCGACTACCCAGTTATAAGGCTGAAAGAGTAAACTATACGCTCTTTTGGGAAGTTCCTGGGTCTGATTCGGTTTAGGGAAAGCATAGTCGGTGTAGCCGCCACCCGGTTTTATGCCATTTTCTATAAGACCTTGAATAAAGGGATACCCTTTTGCGTCTTTGGCTTGATAACGCGATTTCCCTTCCTGATCCCTGCCGAGCAGAACGACATTGACGCCTTCTGTGGTATCAATCCAGAAATAGTTGCCATTATCAAAGCGAAGGTTTCTAACAATGTCTGCCGCACGCTTTTTGGCATCAGCTTCCGATAAAAGGCCCTTTTGCTGCTGATTATGTACGTCCTGAATTAGACTTACCGCCGTTTCCACCTGCAGCTTAATACTGCGGTCAAACTGCTCATAAAGTATGGCGCGGTACTCTTTCACCGCATTGGCATTTGCCTCTATATTCCTATAGATGTTATAGATACCAACTAATAGAGATCCGATCAAGCCTGTTAGTATCATTGCCAATATGAGTTTGTTCTTAAGAGAATTAATTTGCACCTCATAGCCCCCTAATTTCTAAATTTTCTGTCAATCATCACCGAATAACTATACTTTTCTCTTTTTACTAAAAAAAGCCAAGCGATTGCCTGGCTACTAAACCATATCACATTGACATGTAGTTGCAACCTGACAGCCATCGACATAGTCCTTAGGCTCAAGGCTTTGCGTCCCTATCTTTCGATAGGTTTGCCTTATATGAATTTTTTTGAATACTATGCTTTGATTGTATAGTTACTTAAGAACATTGTCAACATTTGACACACTATGTTGTCATTTAATTTTGCTCAATATATTAATGTATTCACTTTTCTTGGAAAAGACAACAAAAAGGCTCCGTAGAGCAAAAATCTACAGAGCCTTGAAATTCTCATGGTGCGCCCGGGAGGACTCGAACCACCGGCACGCGGTTTAGGAAACCGCTGCTCTATCCACCTGAGCTACGGGCGCATTTTAACGATAATCAGTATATCATTTTGACTACCGCAAGTCAATTGGCAAAGCCTCACAGCGTCTGCTGCTCTTGCTTCAATAAGTACAAAAAAAATCTCTTGCTCTAGTAAATATAGATTACGCATATTCATTAATTAAGAACTTTCCTCACCAATATATAAAAAGCATTTGTCATTTTATTCTGAAAAAGCTATAATAAAGTTAAACAGTGTTTAACTTTATTATAAATACCAAATATTGAATTGGCATAATAGGAGAGTAGCAGAATGGATAAAACTTTACGTGTTGGTATTGATATTGGTTCAACAACTCTAAAAATGGTTATCCTCAACGAACAGAATACCATCATCTTTCAACAATATGTCCGCCATTTCTCAGATATAACCGCTTCATTTCAGGCAGTAGCAGCCAAAGCTCAGTCGATTCTCCAGGAAAAGCTGTTATCGATTATGTTTACAGGCTCGGCAGGAATGGGGATATCAAAAACGCTCGGTATGCCTTTTGTGCAAGAGGTTATCGCTTCAACCAATGCAATAAAGCATATTATCCCGAATACCAGCACAGCAATTGAGCTTGGGGGCGAGGATGCCAAAATCACTTATTTTGGCAATACTGTAGAGCAACGAATGAACGGCGTTTGTGCCGGGGGAACCGGTTCCTTTATCGATCATATGGCTTCACTATTAAATACTGATCCCCAGGGCCTAAATGATCTGGCCAAAAACCACAGCACCCTATATCCAATTGCCTCACGCTGCGGTGTATTTGCCAAGACCGATGTCCAGGCACTTATGAATGAAGGCGTCGCGAAAGAGGACATTGCTGCTTCGATTTTGCAAGCTGTTGTAAATCAAACAATCAGCAGTTTATCACAAGGCCGGGCGATTAGCGGCAAGGTTGCTTTTCTTGGCGGTCCGCTGTGCTTTTTATCTGAGCTGCGGCGTCGGTTTATTGAAACCTTAGGACTTAAGCAAGATCAAATTCTCCATCCCAATAGCTCCCAATACTTTGTCGCAATTGGTGCAGCTTTGTCTTCGAACGAAGAGCCATTTCCCTATGAAGTACTGCAGAATAAAGCACCTAAGCTGTTTGGCACTAATCTGGGAAATGAAAATTTCTTGCAGCCACTATTTAACAACAAGGATGAATATGAGCAATTTACTGCCCGACATGCAAAGAATGCCGCCAAACGCCAACGCCTCGAAGATTATATTGGCAAAACCTATTTAGGCATTGATGCAGGTTCAACGACAACAAAGGTAGCCTTGATTGGCGAAGATGGCAGCTTATTGTATTCCTATTATGGCAGCAACATGGGTAAGCCACTGGAAACAGTCATAAAGGCACTTAAAGATATGTATCCGCGCATGAATAAAGACACCATTATTGCTGCCTCGGCTGTTACTGGCTATGGCGAACAGTTTATCCAGGCTGCATTGCAGGTAGATATTGGTGAAGTTGAGACAGTTGCCCATCTTAAAGCCGCTAAGCATTTTGTTCCTGACGTGACCTTTGTGTTAGATATTGGCGGACAGGATATGAAAAGCTTCTTTGTCCGCGATGGCATTATTGATTCCATTATGCTCAATGAGGCTTGTTCTTCCGGTTGTGGTTCTTTTGTGGAAAACTTTGCCCAAGCCCTTGGGCTTACGGTCAAAGAGTTTTCCGAGCTTGGCATCGAGTCTAAAAAACCAGTTGATCTTGGCAGCCGTTGTACTGTATTTATGAACTCCAAAGTGAAACAAGCTCAAAAAGAAGGGGCCGAGGTCAGTGACATCTCAGCGGGAATTTCCACTTCGATTGTTAAAAATGCTCTGTTCAAGGTTATTCGTTTAAAAAATACTGAACAGTTAGGCGATAAAATCATTGTCCAAGGAGGAACATTTTACAATAATACTGTGTTGCGCGCGCTAGAACAAATCATCGGCCATGATGTCGTCCGGCCAGATATTGCCGGTCTGATGGGTGCTTTCGGGGCAGCCCTGATTGCGCAAGAACGCTCTGCTCCCGATAGTAAGACAACCCTCTTGTCAGCCGAGGAGCTTGACTGTTTTACAAGCAACACCACTAATCGCCGGTGCGAATATTGCGGCAATCATTGCTTAATTACAACCCAGCGCTTCTCCAACGGACAAGAATATAATGCTGGTAATCGTTGTGAACGAGGGGTCGGCAATATCAGTTTGAACGATAAACTACCTAATCTATATAAGTATAAATATCAGCGACTCTTTCAATATAAGCCTTTGGCCGAGGCATCGGCACCCCGTGGCATAATTGGAATTCCTCGTGTGCTCAATATGTATGAGGATTACCCTTTCTGGTTTACACTTTTCACCAAGCTCGGCTATCGGGTTATATTATCCGGACGCTCCTCCCGGCAAATCTACGAGTTAGGCATGGACACCATTCCCTCGGAGTCCATTTGTTATCCGGCAAAACTTGTCCATGGACATATCGCTGATTTGCTGAAAAAAGGGGTTAGAAAGATTTTCTACCCTTGTATTCCTTACAATATCAAGGAAGACATGGCAGCTGACAACTGCTATAACTGCCCGATTGTTACCTCCTACCCCGAAAATATCATGGCAAATATGGATGCCTTGCACGATAAGGAAATTTCATTTATCCACCCATTTTTACCCCTCCACAACCGTGATCGCTTAATTAGCCGCCTTAAACAGGAACTAGCGGCCGAAGGCGTCACCAAGCAAGAACTGAACGCGGCTGTCGATGAGGCGTATGCCGAACTTGAACAATATAAAGATGATGTAAAAAGTAAAGCCCAGGCGGCTCTTACCTATATGGCTGACAACAAGATTAAGGGGATCGTTTTAGCGGGCAGACCTTATCATATTGACCCCGAGATTAATCACGGTCTCCCGGAACTTATCCAATCATATGGCTTAGTTGTCCTATCTGAAGATGCTGTGCGAGATTTGGGAGTCGTCGCCAGACCACTCCGGGTTGTTGATCAATGGACCTATCATGGCAGACTATATGCAGCAGCTAGCTTTATCGCAACTCACCCTGGACTTGAATTAATCCAAATTAACTCATTTGGCTGCGGAATTGATGCAGTTGTCATGGATCAAGTAAAAGAAATTCTTGAAAAACATAATCGAATCTACACGGTAGTCAAGCTTGACGAAATCAATAATCTGGGGGCTGCCAGAATTAGAATCCGTTCCTTATTGGCCGCCCTTACTGATCGCAAACCTAATTCTATCGACAAGCAACTCGCCGAGGTAGCCGCTGCCCGTGAACCTGAATTTACCGAAAGCATGAAGAAGCGCCACACCATCATTGCACCACAGATGTCGCCAATCCATTTTAATTTTTTGGAAGTGGGCTTTCAAAAAGCAGGTTATCAATTGGTAGTCGCGCCACTGCCTGACCAAACGGCCATTGATGAAGGGTTACGATATGTTCATCATGATGCATGTTACCCTACCATCATTGTTGTTGGGCAATTATTACAGACCTTAAAATCAGGGCACTATGATTTAGATAATACATCTGTTCTGTTAGCCCAAACCGGTGGCGGATGCCGTGCGACCAATTATGTTGCAATTGCCCGCAAAGCCCTCCAAGATGCCGGCATGCCCCATATACCAATACTTTCGCTGGGCGGAGAAAAACAAGCCGGTTTTTCCATAACTGTATCGATTATTGAGAGCTTAATCGTCGGTACTATCTACGGTGACCTTTTAATGCGGGTGTTATACCGAGTACGCCCTTATGAAAAACAGCCTGGTTCAGCGCAGGCATTATGTGATAGTTGGACTGCCAAATGCCGGCAAGACCTGTTCATCGGTAGTACGCATAACTTTAAAAGTAACATTTTCGGGATTGTCCGAGATTTTGACAAACTCGAAATTGACGAACAGAAAATTAAACCGCGCGTTGGCCTTGTTGGTGAAATTTTGGTGAAATATCACCCCACCGCGAACAATCATCTTATTGAACAGTTGGAAAGTGAGGGCGCCGAAGTCGTCGTGCCTGATCTGCTGGATTTCTTCCTCTACTGCGCCTATGACAGCAAAGTCGACTATGACTTGCTGTCAGGCACCTTTACCTCTAAAGTAAAAGGTTCCCTCTTTATCAAGGCGGTTGAGTTTTACCGCCGCCATCTCCGAAAAGCCCTCGCAGGCAGCACTCGCTTCGCCCCGCCGTTGACGATTGATCATATTGCAAATTTAGCAGAGAAGCATTTATCCTTGGGCAATGTCACAGGTGAAGGCTGGCTGCTGACCGGCGAGATGGTCGAATTGATTGAATCCGGTGTTGATAACATTGTGTGCTTACAGCCATTTGCTTGCCTACCAAACCATATTACCGGCAAGGGTATGTTCAGAGAACTGCGACGCAGTTATCCGGACGCCAATATTGTTGCCATCGATTATGATCCCGGGGCCAGCGAGGTCAATCAGCTAAACCGCATTAAATTAATGCTGGCTGTAGCCAAAGCAAAAGTCGAACAGCATGGCGCATAACTATAACTTATCGATAGAGCCGAACCTGGTCTAACCAATTATGAACTTTTTCGAACAATAGCCCGGCGGCAAACCAAACCGGAGCATAATCCAGACGAATTAGCCCGTGGATATTAAAAGCAGCCCGGGAATAGTCCCAAGGGATGGTGCCAATTGCAGCGCGTAGTATCCAGCCTGTAAAATACTCCATTATAAAACAGAGCACCATCCAAATTGTGCCGCGTATCCATACCGGCCAGAGCCGGATTTCATCATGCATAGGCTCAAATAGTATCGCTAAACCATAGATGGGAAACATCCATAGGTAGGTCTTGGCCGTCAAGCAACCATCTCCATTTAATAGCGAGCCTAATCCTGTCCAGATAATTTCAAGGCACCAGCCTAATAATCCGTAAATAATAAAGTGCACCATATATCTAGTGTAGACCTGCGACAGGAAATTATTCACTCTTAAGCTTGCCTTACGGGCTAAAGTCGTAAAGGGGATGGAAAATGGCAACTAATTATAAACAGACACCAAAGCGAAAGATTCTGGATGCTACGCTGAGAATTATCGGTACAGAAGGTGTTCACCACGTAACCAGCCGAAAGGTTGCTTCCTTGGCTAATGTGAATGTAGCTGCAATAAACTATTACTTTGGTTCAAAAGATAATGCGGTTAACGAAGCATTAACAACTTTTACTGGCAAACTGATGAGTTCCTTTAAATATCTCGATGACTTTGATGTACCCCCCAAGACAAGAATTCGAAATTTTCTCAGGAGTTATGCCGACTATACGCTAGAATACCCGGATGTTTTCCGTAATTTTATTGACCAAGTATTGCATGAGTCAGTGGCGTCTTGTGAACAGATCGAATTCATGAAGCAAACAGGATTAGACAAATTAAAGATTGCAGTGCAGGAGATTACTCAACCCCAAAATGATGCTGAATTAACAATGAAAATCTTTCAAATGTTTAGCAGTTTGGAATTTCCGGTATTAGTTGGAGCCAAGATGAAAAGCTTAGCCCACTTTGATTACTATGATCAGGATTGCCGCTATTGCTATATTGAATTGGTTTTGAAATCTTTATTATACACTTAATCCAATCTTTACAGATTATAGTTTTTCTGTTGACAAAAACATCGAGAAGTGTAATACTGTATACAAGTTTACTTCGACCTGCAGGCGTGTAATACTCGAATAAAATCGATTGATTAAAAATGATGATTGGGAAAAAACAAATTTTATTTTGTCGCAGAGAGCCGATGGCTGGTGAAAATCGGTACAGATATTTTTGTGAAACTCACCCAGGAATTCTTTTGCTGAACTAAGACAAGCTTTATTAGGCAAAAGCGAGCGTCCGCGTTAGGGATATCAGCCATCAATATGGCTGAGTAATGAGCCTAAGTAGGGTGGTACCGCGATATGATCGCCCCTATTGACACAATGTGTCAATAGGGGCTTTTTTGTTTCACGAAATAAGACTCGACAGTTCGTCTTCCCTCTACAGAGGAAGTTAGTATTTTAGTAATGGAGGAACACAAATAATGGGAAATCAAAAAACAGGTTTTATAGGAACATCCTTTGCTATGGCAGCCGTCTGGTTTGCCACTCATGCCGGCGGGGGATTTGCCACCGGCAACCAGGAAGTTAACTTTTTTGTAAAGTATGGTTGGTACTCGGCCTTCTTACCAATCATTGCTATGATATTTTTGGGCTGGGGACACCGGAACGCGCTTGTCCTCGCGAAAGATTTTAAAACTTATGATTATAAAAGTTTCGGCGATGCCCTTTTTCATCCTTATGAAAAATACTTTTCCATTGTATTCGAGTTTGGCTTTATCATGTTGATTGCTTGCGGCGTAAGTACTGCAATAGCTGGTTCAGGTGCCCTGTTAAAAAGCGCCTTGGGAATTCCCTATGGACTAGGTATTGTCGGTGTAGGGATTGTTTTACTCCTCTTAACGATATTCGGAAGTGACTTAATTATTAAAGTTTTAAATTTCAAGACTTATTTCTTAATTGTTACCTTATTGATTCTCTGCGTTCTCGGCATTCAAATGGGCGCTTTTAATTTCCAACGTGTTCTGGTTACCAATGAAACATTTGGCGCCAGCTTTGGGGACGCGATTTGGTACGCACTGATTTATGTTGGTTTTCAGGCCTTTACTGTACTACCCATTATCTCGGTTTCCCAGCACATTAAAACCACGAAAGAATGCAATCTCTTTATGTTATTTGGCACATTTTTAAATGGTATCTTTTTAGCCGTTGTCTGCATAATGCTCTTAGGGTTTAGTCCAGAAGTTCTCGGCGAAACGCTTCCAGTATACTATGTCACCACACAGTTGGGCATGCCCTGGCTAAAAGTCTTGTACAGTGTTATCTTATTTGTTGCCCTGCTTGGTACTGCAATATCCCTGGTATTCTCTACAGTAGCCCGTTTCGAACCTGTAATGGTTAAAAGAAATATGCTCAACAGCTTGCGCGCTCGTAGAGTCTTAATCTCCTTTCTGACCATTGCCATCTGCACCGGAATCTCGGTTTTTGGCTTGACTAATATCGTTGTCAAAGGCTATGGTTCTGTTGGTTATATAGGTTTCTTCTTTGTATTACTTCCGGAAATTATTGTCGGCACAATAAAAATCCGGAACAATGCCAGACGGCGAAAGGAACAGGGAATTTTCGAAGGCTAGTAATCATGTAACTACAGCCGTCCTCACCATTGAGGGCGGCTTTTTCATCGGCAAATAAATTCTTGACAATCCCTTCCAATAAGATTTATAATTTGAACATGTTCAATTTATGAGGTGTTATAATGGCCAGACCCCCACAAGACCCCCAGGCTAGAATCAACGAGATCTTAGATGCTGCCGAGCTTTTGTTTGCTGACAAAGGCTATCGCGGGACGACAATTAGCGCGATTGCGAAAAAAATGGGTGTTGCCCAGGGAATGCTCTATTACTACTTCAAGTCAAAAGAGGAAATATTGGAATCACTCATTAATCGCCAAACCTCCTCCTTCATATCTGAAATCAAAGATATAGCGTGTTCCGACACTATTGATCCATCCCGAAAAATGGAATTGGCGATACATACCCTACTCCAGGGTGTTCAGTACAAAAGCGGCTTATTTCTTGACTTTTTACATGACGACCAGCAGCTTCATATTAAGAATAAAATCTCTCGCCACCACAACCACTTACTTACACCCTGGTTGCTAAAAATCATTGATGAAGGAAATCAGAAGCAATATTTTCGCGTATCCCACCCTAAAACAGCTCTGCCCTTTATCCTGATCATCGTGGAACTTCTCTTTGATACACTGTATGAGAAACTGCCTGCTGAATTGTTGACCCTTCGCTTAAGAATGGCAGAAGCTCTTATCGAAAAAGCGCTAGGAGCCCAGGACGGTACAATCCATATATTGATATAAGTAAAACTTCCGCCATCTAGCCACTAGCTAGATGGGCGGTTTTTTTAAGCTTATTAATTGAATATATTCAATTAACATATGATTTGAAAGGAGTCTTTTACAGTATGTACTAAAGCTTACCCTCGAAAGATTAATTAAGAATGAAAATTAGGAGTGAAACAATGCAAGCGTTACATTGGTTAAGTAAAATATCCCGAAAGAAGCTGTATTGCGGTTTAGCTGCAATAATCATAGGTATTTGTATTATTGTTATCTGGAAAGCCCCCAATGAGCCAGCAGCTGCGGCAGAAGAGGTTTTTCTTGTCCGCACTGCTGTAATTGGCGCTACAAACAACGTCCAGGAATTTTCCTACTCCGGTGAAGTGCGCGGACGTTATGAAAGTCAGCTGGCCTTCCAGGTTAATGGAAAAATCATAAAACGGAATGTCCAACTAGGCAGTGTCGTTAACGCCGGCGATGTGTTAATGCAAATTGACGCCAAAGATATTCAGCAAACCGTAAATAGCAATTCCGCGCAGATATACTCTGCCCAATCACAGCTTGAGCTAGCAGAAAGCAATGTAAACCGCTATCGTCAGCTCTATGAACAAGGCGCTGTCGGCCGCATGGTCTACGATCAATACATAAATGCCTACAATGTAGCTGTTGCCGGAGTACGGCAGGCTCAAGCGCAATATGCTCAGGGTGCCAATCAGCTGGATTACAGCCTGCTACAGGCCGATAAACCTGGGGTTGTGTCCAGCATCACTGCCGAAATAGGGCAAGTAGTAAGTGCCGGACAAG
>JAQWAQ010000081.1 GCA_028707635.1 Negativicutes bacterium | reverse complement strand
GTCGGTGGCCCCGACATATTTCATAATGGCAATCTCGCGACGGCGGGCGAAAACAGTAATCCTGATGGTGTTAACAATGATAAACAAAGCCGCCATAGCCAAAAAGAGAATCAGCACCAGCCCAAAGATACGCATCATTTTAGTGAGCGTAAATAAATTTTCCACAACTTCCTGACCGAACTTGGCGTTTTCAACACCCTTTAGCTCGGCAACAGCCTCGGCGACCGGTTTAACGCGATCAGGCTTGTCCACCTTAACTTCAAAGGCATTGGGAAGCGGGTTAGTATCACCCAGCGCAGTTAACAGCCCCTGCTGCTCGCCCAGCCTGTCCTTAAAGCGTGACATGGCCTCGTTCTTGTCTACAAACAATACTTGCGTGACACCAGGCAACTTTGTGATGCGCGTCCCTACTTCACGGACTTCACGATCGCTTAAACTATCCTGCAGGTAGACCGAAATCTCAACCTGGGATTCTAAAGTAGAGGCCATATTGTTAAGATTGAGAACCATCACCAAAAAGATCCCCAGGATGAGCAGCGACAGAGCCACCGTACTCACTGACGCAAAACTCATCAGGCTATTGCGTTTTAAGGACACAACAGCCTCACGGATAAAATATTCAAAGGTTCTAATCTTCATAGCCGTATACCCCTTTCACCTGATCGCGGACAATACGGCTCTGCTCAATAGCGATAACCCGCCGACGCATCATATCAACAACCGTTTTGTCATGGGTTGCCATGACAATCGTTGTACCGTCTTTATTGATTTTTTCAAAAATCTTCATAATCTCCCAGGAAGTGTCAGGATCAAGGTTGCCGGTTGGCTCGTCCGCAATAACAACAAGCGGATTATTAACAATCGCCCGGGCAATCGCTACCCGCTGCTGCTCACCGCCTGATAGTTCAGCAGGAAAACAGCGGGCCTTGCAGCGCAATCCCACTAAGTCAAGCACATGCTGAACCCTTTTTTGCATCTCCCGGCGGGATGCCTCAATCACCTGCATCGCGAAGGCGACGTTTTCGGCAACCGTCTTATTAGGCAGCAAACGATAATCCTGAAAAACAATGCCCAAACTGCGCCGGAAATAGGGCACCTCTGACGGGGAAAGGCCGCCTACATTGCGCCCATTGACAATAAGCTGCCCGCTAGTCGGCAATTCCTCACGGGTAATAAGTTTTATAAAAGTGGACTTGCCGGCACCACTCGGTCCGACAGCAAAAATAAATTCGCCTTTATCAATATCGACATTGATATCGGAGAGGGCGACTGAACCATTATCATAAACTTTCGAAATATTATTCATATGAATCATGCAGTAATCCTCCCTTTGCTGGCTGCAGCAAACATTATAATAGCTAAATTTTTTGGTCAATCGACAGAGTGCCGAAGGAAGAATCTTTTTAAGACAATCTAATAGTTAATTTGACATTTCTTATAAAACTCCTGTCTAATTGATAAAAAGTTTCAATGTAAATGTCGCATCATCAGCGTAAAATCTCAGCAATATACAACGTAGCAATGCCAAGAACAAGCAGTAAGCCGACATACCACCATAGCATTGTCAAGCGTTGGCCTAGAGTAAGATCATAATACACCTCATTCCCGTAATCGCCGCGCCACAGCCGCAGGAGTGAGACGAAAAAGATGAACAGAATGAATAAATTGTGAGTTGAAACAAAGAGCAAACCGATGGCAATTGTCCCCCCCCACCACATATGCGGCGAAATGGCTCCGGCAATCTTTCCGCCATCAAGCGGATCACAGGGAATGAGGTTAAATAGATTGAGCAGACAAGCAGTATACGCCAACACCAGCATGAGTATGCTGTCAGTCCATAAGTAGGCGGTCAAACAGACCAACGCACTCAGTGTACCAACCGCCGGTCCGCCAATAGCGATATTAGCTTCCATTCTGGCATTCACCGGTACATCTTTTAAGGCCAGAGCCGCGCCGATAAAAGGCACGAAGATTGGGCCCTGTGTCTTGACGCCGACAGCACGCGACGCCATGAGATGCCCTAATTCATGCGCCAGCAGCAGCAGCACAAACCCAAGTGCAAATTTAAAGCCGAAGGCAGCAGCATAAACGGCCAGCGATACTAGCATGGATAGGGCGATCGCACCTGCCGGACCAAAATTAACAAGCGCAGCCAACCCCATAAATGCCAATACCGCCCGCTGGATGATTTTACCCCCCACCGTTATGACCTTGTGCATGGTAGTAACCACCCCTTACCACTTTCCACTTTCAAAAATAAAAAACAACTCTCTACATGCATATGCATGCGAGAGTTGTTTTAATCCGATGACCAAGCCGCTCTTCTTCTTCTACAAGAGGGAGTGCAGAGCGGCTAAGTCCCTGGATAAAGTTCGACTAGGATTCAGGTGGAGTTAAAACTCCATCTGAATCGAGTCTCACTTTATGACCATTTAGCGTTTGCGACTAATTACCCGTTTGGCAGCCTGCACAATGTCGGCTGTTGTTAGATGATATTTTTCCAGCAGCGCATCGGGGGTGCCCGACTCACCGAAAGTATCGAGAACACCGACTCGCTCCATTGGTACTGGCCAGTTTTCGACAAGGACCTCGGCAACAGCGCTGCCCAATCCGCCGATAATGCTGTGTTCCTCACAAGTGACAATCGCTCCGGTATCCTCAGCGGCTTTAATGATGGCTGCTTTATCAATCGGTTTGATTGTATGAATATTTAGCACGCGCGCACTGAACCCGGCAGCAATCAGCTCTTCAGCAGCATGGCGTGCCGGAGCAACCATGATTCCGGTAGCCATAATTGTCACATCAGAGCCGTCAGCCAGTTCTACCGCTTTACCCATTTCAAATTCATAGCCTTCGCCAAAAACGTCAGGCACTGACATCCGTCCAAGCCGTAAATAGACCGGCCCATTATAGTTGGCCGCCCAGGCCACAGCCTGCCGTGTTTCAGCAGCGTCAGCCGGTACAACAACCGTCATATTCGGAATACTGCGCATCAAAGAGATATCCTCAATAGCTTGGTGCGAAGCACCATCCTCACCGACCGTCAGGCCAGCATGAGTCGCAGCCACAGTTACATTCAATTTCGGATAACATATAGAATTACGAACTTGTTCAAAAGCCCGCCCTGCGGCAAACATAGCAAAGGTTGATTCAAACGGTATTTTGCCTGCAGACGCAAGCCCTGCTGCTACACCCATTAAGTTTTGTTCGGCGATCCCAACATTAAAATGCCTATCCGGAAAGGCCTTGGCAAAAACACTGGTCTTGGTTGATTTTGACAAATCAGCGTCTAACACAACAATATCTCTATTTTCCAGCCCCATCTCACGGAGCGCTTCACCATATGCTTCACGTGTTGCTTTACCCATTACAAACACCCGCCTCCTTAATCTTCAAGCTCTCCAAGAAATAGTATGCATTCCTCGCTGGTCGGCGCTTTGCCATGCCAGTCAGCAACATTCTCCATTTTGCATACGCCCTTACCTTTGATCGTGTGCGCCACAATCATGGTCGGCTTACCCTTGATGGTTTTAGCTGTCTGAATAGCATCATAAATGGCGCCAATATCATGACCGTCAATTTCAATGACATGCCAGCCAAACGCCGCCCACTTTTCCGGGATCGGCAGCGGCGACATGACCTCAGCAACCGGACCGTCAATCTGGAGTCCATTGAAGTCAACAAAAGCAGTCAGGTTGTCCAACTTGTAGTGAGAAGCAAACATAGCGGCTTCCCAAACCATGCCTTCCTCAAGCTCGCCATCACCAAGCAGTGCAAATACGCGATAATCCCGCGTATCAAGACGAGCGGCCAATGCCATGCCGGAAGCAGCACTAAGACCTTGCCCCAGAGAACCTGTTGACATATCAATACCAGGCAACGACTTCATGCTGGGATGACCCTGTAGACGACTGTCAATTTTACGCAGCGTCATCAGTTCACTCTGCGGAAAGAAGCCGCGTTCAGCCAGCGTCGCATATAAAACAGGGGCCGCATGACCTTTGGACAACACAAAACGGTCCCGGTCTACATCATAAGGTTTGCTAGGGTCAACCTTCATTTCAGCAAAATACAGCACTGTTACAATATCGGCCGCCGACAATGAGCCGCCGGGATGTCCGGATTTAGCCTCTGTGACCGCGGATACGATATTGCGCCTAACAGCCTTGGCCCGATGCTCGAGCTCAGCTATTTTTTCAGCAGTTAGCTTTTCAGCCATATAGATCAATCCTCCTAATACTATTTCAACTGGGTAAAACCTTCTCCCAGCACTTCGTGGGCATCAGTGACAATAACAAACGCCTTTGGGTCATTTTGATGAATAACATCCTTGAGCCGGGTGAATTCACCGGTCTCAACAACACAGAGCAGCATGTCGCGTTCCTGACCCGTGTAGCCGCCCTTCCCCTGAAACAGGGTAACACCCCGGTCTAATTCCTTGATGATGGCTTTGGAAATCTCATCAGGCTGACCTGTCATAATCCAAAACGCCTTAGCCACATTAGGGCCTTCCTGCACAAGGTCAACAATCTTAGACGTTACATACAGCGAAATCAAAGCGTATAAGGCCAGCTCAGCACTCTGAAAGGCAAGGCCGGCAAAAGCAATTACAAAAAAATCCGTCAGGAGCAGCGCCTGTCCAACACTAATACCATACACTTTATTGATGATTGCAGCCGCCAAGGCCGTTCCGGCAGTATTTCCCTTAAACCGGAATACGAGACCTGCGCCAATGCCCCCCAACACTCCGCCATACAAAGAACTCAACAGAAAATCATTTGTAAGCACCGGTGTATAAGGCGCAGTGACATCAATAGCAATCGATAAGGCGGCAGCGCCAAACAAGGTATGAATCCCATAGCGCGCCCCCAGAATCTTTATGCCGATAATAAACAATGGGATATTAAACAGCAGCATGATCACGCCGACCGGCCAATTGAACAAATAATAAAGCACGGTAGCTAGACCGCTCACACCGCCAGCAGCAATCTTATTCGGAATTAAAAACATATTGAGGGCAATTGCTTCGAGAACAACGCCCAATAGTACCCCTGAATAGTTGCGAACCCATCGTTTCAGGGCCCTCACCTCCGGGTTTTATTGATTAGTTCAAGGGCAAGTTCGGCATTAAAACAGGCTTTTTGCCGCAAGGAATTAATTTTCTCCTCACGGGCCAGATTGGGACGGTTTATTTCAGGCCACATGGCCTTAACCTTATTCATCAAAGGCTCAGTCTGAATGCTTTTGAGCGTTCCGGCATGCCGCTCTCCGATGGTTTCTAGAAAGCGATCAATCTTGGGGTCATAGGATAGCCCAATCATCGGCACATGCATGACTGAAGCGAAAATTAACGCATGCAGACGAACACTGATCAGCATATCAAAATTACCAATAAGCGACAAAAGTTCGCTTGTCGTGTATTTACTGGTGAGCACCGTCGCCGGTAACTTGGAACGACTGGCAATCTTCGTGGCAGCAGTCAGATCCTCCGGCCATTGCATAGGCAAATAGACAATCCTAGCCCCATACTCGGTTATAATCTGATCAGCCACCTGACCCAGCACCTGTTTGTAATGACTCCAATCTTTCCATTCGCGGACCGAAATACCGACGAGCGGCGCACCGCCCCCGACATCATGCTTGCGCAAAATACTGCGCCCGATTTGTTTATCAACAGGATGCATGGCAACAACCGGGTCAGCGGTCACATGAACAGGCGGTTTAGTCACAGCGAGCCGCTTCAACTCATCGCGTGACCCCTCATCCCGAACCGTAATTAAATCAACCATGTTGCCGATATAACGCATGGCCCCCCGGGCCATAGAGCCGCGAACCGGCCCAATTCCCTGGGCATATAGCATAACTGGTTTTCCCAGTTTCTTGGCGATCATCATAATACTCAAATAGTAATACAAGCTGCGATCACTGGTCACATCCTGCAGCAGACTGCCGCCGCCGCTGATAAGTAAATCAGTCTTGGCCAGCGCCCGGACAATTTCAGGATAGTTAAGCCGATAGACAGATTTAACACCGTGTCGGGCACTCGTATCAGCCGGATTACCGGAAATTACAGTAATTTTCATATTCGGATCAAGATCAGTCAGGACCTCAATCATGGCCGTAAGCATGGCTTCATCGCCAGCATTGGCAAAGCCATAATACCCTGATATAACAATATCACTCATTGCCGGCAGTTCTCCTTCCTAAGAGGAACGACAGATAATGAAGGATCTGAACGCCGATTACAGCAATAATTCCAACCGCAATACCAGCAGCCATTCCGTCAAGACCACGAATAAATGACATATAAATCGGCGTCCGAATATGCGCAAAGGTTTCCACAAGCGACCCTTGGCCAATTGTCGCAATAACAACCAGGATATAGTGAAGCGAGCGAGGCCATTGGCGGTAGAGTGCCATAATCATCAAAAAGAAGGCCGGATGCCCGATCATAAACTCTTTTGACCGTGGCCGGGCATACATCAGGCGCTCTAGCCAAGCCCGTAGTTTAAGTTCAATGCCCGGTACAGGCACACCGGAAGTATGGCCGGAGCGTCCGATAAATATCCAGGCGCCAATGGCGGCGACCGCCACGGCTAACAGTGTCTTGACATAAATAGGATAATCAAGCACGCTGGTTAATTGCTGCCAAAGACTCTTGGGACTGTCTGTGCTATTTGTATCAAACAAATTGTAGCGCGCCAGATAAACAAAAGTAATCAAGAGAAGCGGAGCGGCAAACGTCAGCTTAACACCGCGAAAAATCTCCATTTCCAGCATAAACCGAACATCGCCTAACAGCGCGCCGATATAAAAGCCGCCGACAAGCGAAAGCAAGACAGTGACGATAAGCCCTTTGCCGCCGTCAATAATGATTCGCAATAGACTTGCGCCCTGACTAGGCGGAGTTTTACGCCATTTATCAATTTGATAAGTCATGGCCAAAACCGGAAAAATGATAGCACTGGCCAAGGCAGCTGCCTGCCGCACCAATGTGCCTGCTCCTTTAAGCACCGGAAAAATTAAAATTGCGGCAACGATCATCAGCAATATGTATTGATAGCGCTCCGGGAAGGGGCAAACCAAGGTTAAAAACAGCACCCCGGCTGCGGTCGCGCCAAGGATCATGAGCGACACTAAGATTTGATTGGGGAAAATCGGCGCAAAGGTTCCGGCCCGGCCGATAGTAAAATCCTTATCAAGCATGGAAGCCTTGACTTGTGCCACATACGCTAAATTTGTTTCAAGCAACGTCTGGCCTGGCTCGGGTTTATCGTATTTTCGTAATAAATTAACACGAATATTTCGTTCCTGATCGGTAACTGCCCAGCGCTGAACAGCCTCATCGAGTTTAAGCTTTGGCTGCTCATCTTTAGGAATCACATAAACACGGGCCGCCTGATAGTTTAGAACCGTAGCCAGGGGCAGGAGTCCTTCCTGCTTTAAAAACTGCAGCTGCAAAGGATGCTCAATCATATGCAAAGTTAACTTACGGGCCTTTATCTTCTCGGCTACCAACGGTAATTGATCGGGATAACCTAATACTTCATCACCAACAAACATAATGGCCGACAGGTTGCTCGCGGCATCAAGCCGTTCAAACACAGCCTCGACATCTTCTGCGCGCACCTTGGTATAGTTTGTCGGACGCGCCACAACATAGAAGCCCTGATCGGCGGCTTCCTTCATTTCGTTAGCTGGTAAGCCCAAGTTCCATTTCACCATTTTTTCATAGTTGGCTTTAACCGCCAGAACTGGCTGCTTGGTACCGGTGACCACCCGTACCCTCTCTGGGCTTAGGCGCCGGACTAAATCACTGTGAACCTCAGCAAAAGTCTGGGGGTTTTGCCCGACAACATAAACATCCTCGGCCGCAACTTCACCGCGCTCAACAAGCGCACGCCAAGTGGCATCAGACAACGCTCCTGTCCGGTACTGCTGCAATAATTGGGCCCCAGATACTGCCGAAACTTTACCACTCTTATCAAGCTTCTCCAGCGTCGTCTCATAAACAGCAAGCGAGGTTATCCCTGCTGCCTTAAATTGCTGCATTAACGGCTTAACGGGGACACCCTCGACTTGCGCCAATTCCACGATATCCTCGTAATCCATTACCATCTCAACAACCGAATTGTTCTGTTCAGCCGTATGGCGCTGCCAGCCTGTAGCCAGAGCGGCCATCAATCCTAGAATAATGAGTAAAATCAGCACCCGGTTATATTTAAAGTCTTTCAACAATCTCTCCACCTTATACTATATGAAATAACAAGTCCACCACAAGGGGCTGCAATACAGCCGGGCCATGAAAGCTGAGTAGGCTTAATTAGTATATACCAGTCTGGAAATATTAAACATTAAGCCCTAATCCTCGTACGCAAATTTAAGTTATTCTGCCAAACCATGTAATTATCCTGCCAAATACTACCCACACACAAAAAATCCCTAAAATAAAGAAGACTACACGCTGCTTCGCTGCAATGAAAGCTGACGACGCTCTAAGTTGTCAGTGCATCAAAGCGGAGCGACGTGGCGATCTCCAGTTCTAGGGACCAACGGCCGCCTTATTTAGGCCGATTATCGGCATGAATCACGATTTTTCCTTTCTCGGTAACAATGTCACGGACAGCAACATTGAAGGGAAGCTTATTGTTCTCAACCAGCGGAATTTCGGTAATTGCCGCACCACCAATACTGCCAACCGGCGAATTGTTGAGCATAAAACGTTCCGTGACAAATTTAATTTTTTGACTGTCAACAACGACCTTTCCTTCAATGGTCACCGCAACTGTAGCGAAACCACCAAAAGATAACGCGCTGGTTGCCTGAATCTTGTCAGGTGTAATCGTCACAACCGCGTTTTTCATTCCCTTGACCGACTGGTTGATATAGCGCGCCAGTTCAGCCTCGGCAATTGTGGCTGTGACATCGACCTGGCCTACCGATTTCATGACAACAAGCCGTTTACTCAATAAGGTGTTCATATCAAGCTGAACATCGGCTAGCGTGGCCGTAAACTCGCTAAACGTGATTTTACCGGCCCGGGCGTTGGTAGCCGACAGCGCAATCTGATCAAAACTACCGCCCAGCATCGAAAGAGCCGGGCGCTTATGAACCTTGGCACTCACATTGTCACTACCGGTCTGACTGACCATCCCTTGGGCGACAATGCCGGAAATAACAGCCGGCACAGCGACCTCGGCTGCCACCGCCAGCGCCAGAATAAAAACCACCAGATATATCAGCCGTTTAGGCATTCGATACGCCTCCTCGGACTACCCGCCGTTTTTTAAGTAAGCTTCAACGAACAGATCAATCTCGCCATCCATCACAGCCTGGACATTCCCGGTTTCCGCATTGGTACGATGGTCTTTAACCATATTGTAAGGGTGAAACACATACGAACGGATCTGGCTGCCCCACTCAATCGCATGATATTCGCCGCCAATTTCATTAAGGACATCAGCCTGTTTTTTTCGCTCAAGTTCAAACAATTTGGTCCGCAATACTCGCATACAGTACTCCCGGTTTTGAATCTGGGAACGTTCGCTTTGACACTGTACGATAATTCCTGTCGGCATATGTGTCATCCGCACCGCCGAATCGGTCTTATTAATATGCTGGCCGCCTGCACCACTGGCGCGGTAGGTATCCACCTTAACATCAGCCATATTAATATTGACTTCAACAGTATCATCAATTTCCGGCATGACATCCACAGCGGCAAACGAGGTATGCCGCCGGGCGTTCGAATCAAACGGTGAAATACGAACAAGGCGATGCACGCCCTTCTCAGCTTTGAGGTAACCATACGCATTGTGACCCACAACCCTGATTGTCGCACTTTTAACCCCGGCTTCATCACCGGCTAAGAAGTCCATTGTTTCTAATTTACAATTGTGTTTCTCGGCCCAGCGCACATACATCCTGAGCAGCATCTGGCACCAGTCCTGGGCTTCGGTGCCGCCCGCTCCGGCGTGCAGCGTTAGAATCGCCGGATTGGCATCATACTCGCCTGACAACATTAAGCTGAGCTCAAGCTGCTCAATCTCGCGGTTAATTTCATCAAGTGACGCCTTGACCTCGGGATAAACACTTTCATCATCTTCGTCCATGCCCATCTGGCACAAGAGCGTCATATCCTCATACTGCGTACTGATACGCTGATATTGCTCAAGACTATCTTTGAGTGCCGTAACCTCCTGGGAAATCTTCTGTGCCTCATTCGGATCATCCCAGAACCCCGGCGCTGCCATCTGATTTTCTAAATCAGCAATTTTCTCCTGTTTGACAGCTAAGTCAAAGAGAAACCCTGATTTCTTGTAATTTTTGCTCCAGTCTCACAATCTCCGGCTTTATATCTTCTAATAACAAACTGATCCCCCCAAAAATCGTTTAAAAGTAATAAGTGGGAAAGTGGAAAGTGGTGGTTCCGAGTGGCAATCACTTCCATGCTCCATTCCACCACTTTCTACTTTCCTGTTTTCACTTTCCCTATTTGCCCTGTCCGCAGCACTTCTTGTATTTTTTGCCTGAACCGCACGGGCATAAATCATTACGGCCGGTGTGGTCCTTATTTACGATAGGCTGATGCGCTTTTTGCTCAGCCTCTTCCTCACCGTGGCTGGCCTGAGCCTGCTGCAGGCGGTCTTCGGGCTGACTGACAATATTGACCCGGTAGATATATTTAACAATATCCTCCTGGATATTCCCAATCATCTGCTGAAACATATCGTAAGCTTCAATTTTGTATTCAATCAGCGGATCGCGCTGACCATAGGCGCGTAGGCCAATGCCCTCACGCAGCATATCCATCGCATCAAGATGCTCCATCCACTTAGCATCAACAACCTTGAGCATAACAACCTTTTCCAGTTCGCGCATATTGTCGGTCCCAAAAAGCTGCTCCCTGCCGTTATAAGCTTCTTCAGCCGCCGCCGTCAGCGCTTCCCGCAGCTCGTCGCGGCTAAGTTTTTCAAGCTCATCCTTGTTCAGCTTGCCCTCTGGTGCAAAGAAATCCTCGCAGTACTCAATCAGACCGTCATAATCCCACTCTTCGGGGAACAATTGTTCATCCGCATAGAGTTCCATGACACGCTCAATGACCTTCTCAATCATATCGAAAATATTCTTCCGCATATTTTCGCCCATGAGAATCTGCCGGCGTTGGCTATAGATAACCTCACGCTGCTGATTCATCACATCGTCATATTCCAAAACATGTTTCCGGATATCAAAATTGCGGGCCTCAACCTTCTTCTGAGCCTGCTCAATTGATCGAGTAACCAATTTGTGTTCAATCGGCTCGTCTTCATCCATACCCAGCTTATCCATGATGCTAGCAATATTATCGGAGCCAAAGAGCCGCATCAAATCATCCTCGAGCGACAGATAGAACCGGGTTGAGCCAGGATCACCCTGACGACCGCTACGACCGCGCAGCTGATTGTCAATCCGGCGGCTTTCATGCCGTTCCGTGCCGATGATATGAAGCCCGCCAAGCTCAGCAACGCCTTCGCCCAACACAATGTCAGTACCACGGCCTGCCATATTAGTAGCAATAGTGACTGCCCCCGGTTGACCGGCCCCAGCCACAATCTCGGCTTCCATTTCATGAAACTTAGCGTTCAACACATTATGCGGTACACCTTTCCGTTTCAGCGCCGCACTCAATTCCTCTGACTGCACAATGGACGTTGTACCGACCAAGAGCGGCTGGCCCTTGGCATGACGCTCCGCAATATCTTGAACAACAGCTTTGTATTTTGCTTTCTTGGTCTTTAAAATGACATCAGGATAATCATGGCGCTGCATGGCCCGGTTGGTCGGAATCACAAGGACATCAAGCCGGTAAATCTTGCGGAATTCCTGTTCCTCGGTCTTGGCCGTACCAGTCATGCCGGCTAATTTAGAATACATCCGGAAGTAGTTCTGGAAGGTAATCGAGGCCAGCGTCTGGCTTTCACGCTCAATTTTCACGCCTTCCTTGGCTTCAATAGCCTGATGTAGACCATCTGAATACCGACGGCCAAACATCAGACGGCCGGTAAATTCGTCAACAATAACGACTTCGCCATCTTTAACAACATAATCGCGGTCACGATGCATCAGACCCTTAGCTTTCAAGGCCTGGGTAAAGTGATGCGACAGCTCAATATTTTCACTTTCATAAAGGTTCTTAACACCCAGCGCCTGTTCAGCCTTGGCAATACCCTGCTCGGTCGGCGCAACTGTCCGGAGTTTTTCATCAAGCGTATAGTCTTCGCCCTCTTTAAACCTAACAACAACTTTAGCCAAAACATAATACAAATCAGTCGACTTCTCACCTGGTCCCGAAATAATCAGCGGTGTACGGGCTTCATCAACTAAGATGCTGTCAACTTCATCGACGATGGCATAGTTAAGATCACGCTGCACCATTTGGTCAGAATAGATCACCATGTTATCGCGCAAATAGTCAAACCCGAATTCATTATTAGTCCCGTAGGTCACATCCGCGCTATAGGCCATTTTACGTTCACCAAAATCCAGCCCGTGCACAATAAGTCCGACAGACAAGCCTAAAAAGCGGTATAACTTGCCCATCCATTCACTATCGCGGCGGGCCAGATAATCATTGACTGTGACAACATGAACGCCCTTGCCTGTCAAGGCATTCAAATAAACCGGCAAAGTTGCGACAAGCGTCTTACCTTCACCAGTCCGCATCTCAGCGATATTTCCCTCATGCAGTGTAATACCGCCCAGCATTTGAACATCAAAATGACGCATCCCCAAAACCCGGCGTGAGGCCTCCCGCACAACTGCGAAAGCCTCCGGCAAAATGTCATCAATCGTTGCGCCTTTCTCTAAACGCAACTTAAATTCTCTAGTCTTGGCAGTCAGCGATGAATCACTCATCTTCAGCATTTCCGGTTCGAAAGCATTGATTTGCTCAACATATTTTGTCATGCGTTTTATTTCTTTTTCATTATCATCGCCGAAAAGTTTTTTAAAAAAATTTAACAACAAATATCAGCTCCCCTTGCTGTTGGCGCTATTATCCTATAATAAGCCTATCTTAAAATTTTATCATGAGTCGCCCGTGAAGTCAAAGATTACCACTCGCGTTAGATCCCATCAGCCTTACTCATTATCATCGCGAAACGCAGCATGACAATCACAACTTTTAGTATGTCCAAATCGACGAATGTCTTCCCTCCAAATTGGCAATACTTGTATTAATTAATATTTATCCGGAGGAGAATTTATGCGACTCAACATGCTTGATCTCGTCGGACAGTTAGCCGACATGAAAGAAGTCGACTGCAAAAACACCATGGCCATCGCCGTTCTGATTGAACTACTCATTGATAAAGGCTACTTTACTCGCCAGGAATTTACCAAAAAAGCCAGTCAACTAGAAAATGATACCCTGGCCGAAATTCTCCTAATGCGAAAATTACGGCGCTAAGGGTAAAACAGAAGCCGGAACCTGCTAAAAGGCTCCGGCTTAGTTTATTTACTTATTAAAATTCTGGCTCAATCAGACCATAGTTGCCGTCTTTGCGGCGATAGACTACATTGACTTCTTCGGTTTCCGCGTTGCTGAAAACATAGAAATCATGATTGATCAGGTTCATTTGCATAACAGCTTCCTGAACATCCATCGGTTTAACCGCAAACCGTTTGGTTTTTACAATGATAAAGTCTTCGCTGTCTGCCACTTGTACACTCGTACTTGGAACTTCCCCTTTGAGAAAGCCGCTGCGCAATTTGCGAGCAAGTTTAGTTTTATATTTCTCAATCTGTCTTTCAAGTTTCTCAATGACCAGATCAATTGAAGTATACATATCGGTCGTCGATTCTTCGCCTCTTAGCAATATGAGATCGGAAGAG
>JAQWAQ010000080.1 GCA_028707635.1 Negativicutes bacterium | reverse complement strand
TTGCGCATTTTGGGCCAGCTGGTAATCCAGATGCTTTCTATGAGTCGGGGAAAAAGGCATCGGCTGAAATGCCGGAATGGTTGGCTGGATTAGGTCTCAATGCCTATGAATATCAATGTAGCCGTGGTGTTAATATTCGTCAAGAAACAGCCCAGATAATCGGGGAAAAAGCGGCTGAATTTGGGATTAAACTTAGTATTCATGCGCCTTATTATATTAGTTTGGCTACTGAAGATGACACGATAGCGGCGAATACAAAGCGACACTTTTTAAAATCGTTACAAGTTGCTAAGTGGATGGGGGCAGATCGGGTTGTTTTTCATATCGGCGGGGGCAAACAGGAACGTCGTGCGGCTATGATAAGAGTAAAAAGGCTGTTCGCTACTGTCTTGGAGGATATAGAAAAAGCAGATTTGACGGGTGTTTTTTTAGCGGCTGAAACTATGGGAAAACAGAATCAGTTGGGTACACTAGCCGAGGTGATAGAATTATGTAAAATGTCACCATGGGTGATTCCGGCGGTAGACTTCGGTCATCTTCATTGTGTAACGGGAGGCATGTATACTACACGACAGGAGTTTGAGGCTGTCTTTGATGAGGTGGGTAGCCAATTAGGAGATGAGATTGCTCGCAATCTACATATTCATTTTAGTCGCATCGAATTTACTAAGGGCGGGGAGAAACGCCATTGGACATTTGATGACCCATTTGGACCGCCCCACGAGCCATTGATTGAGGTGTGTGTTGCACGGGGGTTTGTACCGAGGATTATTTGTGAGTCGGCTGGAACTCAGGCAATTGATGCTAAGAGAATGCAGGATTTGTATCTGAGTTTATTGAATAAATAATAACTGGATTGCCTGAAATGAATTAAAATAGAGGATCACGCATAATATATGTGGTGTGGAATGGGGGATTTCTATGAATATTTATGACAAAGCGCACGACTTAGCTAAAGCCCTTAACAATTCGGATGAATATCGTGCCTTTTTAGCGGCAAAGCAAGCCGTTGATGCCGACGAACAAGCAAAAACAATGGTCCATAACTTTATACTAAAACAAATGGAAATAGAATATGAAATGATGTCTGGAAAGCCTGAAGACAAAGATAAAATAGAGCAACTTCAAAAAATGTATGATTTAATCGCCTATAACGCGAAAGCACATGATTTTTTACAAGCTCATATGCGCTTTCAGCGGATAATAGCTGATGTATATAAAATAATTGGCGACTCTGTTGCCGAAGGACTAGATTTGTTTGCGAAAGCATGAATGGCCAGAAGAATTTTCAAAAAAGCTAAGAATTGTAATTCCAGGCCATAGACTTCTTGTTGATGAGCTTATGTCGCGCCATACGACATTTAAAATTGGTGGTCCCGCCGATTTTTTGGCTATGCCGGCCTCGATTGCCGAGGTTGCTGCCATCTTGGATTTGGCCAAGGAATATAAGGTTCCGGTTTTTACCTTTGGTAACGGTTCTAATTTATTAGTGCTTGACAGAGGGATTCGTGGAATAGCATTGAAATTTGGCAAAGACATGGGGTTTATTAAGCATAAGGGTACAACTATTATTGCAGGCGCAGGTTCAATGCTGGCAAGCGTATCAAAGTATGCTGCTGACAATAAGTTCACTGGAATGGAATTTGCTGTTGGAATTCCAGGCAGCATCGGCGGTGCGATATTTATGAATGCCGGTGCCTATGATGGTGAAATGAGCTGTGTTGTATCTGCCGTATCTTGTGTCTGTGAGAATGGTAATATCCGAAGGTTTAGTAAAGAAGAAAGTAAGTTTACCTATCGTCATAGTGCATTCCAGGATAATGGCTGTACAATTTGCGAAGTTGAATTATTATTAGAAGAAGGTGACCCTGCTGCTATTCGTAGTAAAATGGCTGAATATATAAAACGACGGCAAACTAAACAGCCTGTTGAAATGCCTAGTGCCGGAAGCACATTTAAACGTCCACCCGGTTATTATGCGGGTACGCTGATTGATCAGGCAGGATTGAAAGGGTTAACGGTTGGAGGCGCTCAGGTATCGACGAAACATGCAGGTTTCATTGTAAATGCCGGTGGCGCTACAGCAAATGATGTTCTGACTCTCATCAAGGAGGTTCAGCTCCGGGTGCATGATGCATATGGGGTGGATTTACAACCTGAAGTGAGGATTTTAGGTGAAGCATAGCGTTCAACCGCGAGGCAAAAGGCTCGCGGTTAATTTTTTACTGATTTGAGTATGGATATACTAAAGAAGGTTTTAAGAATTGTCTGTCGAAAAGGAAATATTGAATCATTCTTAGTAGAAGTTTCCATCTGAAAGGGGAGGATACAGTGCGTTTAACTTTTTTAGGAGCCGCCAGAATGGTTACCGGGTCGTCCTATTTGTTAGAAGTGGGACAGGATAAGATATTGATCGATTGCGGGATGTTTCAAGGATCTAAAGCAATCAGCAATCTTAATCGTCGCCCGTTTGCTTATGATCCATCTTCTATTACGAGCGTTTTGCTGAGTCACGCCCATATTGACCATAGTGGGCTGTTGCCTAAGCTATGCAAAGAGGGCTTTAAGGGGCCTATTTACGCAACACAAGTAACAGCTGAACTATGTAAGATTATGCTTCCTGACAGTGCCCATATTCAGGAATTTGATGCTGAAATAGCGAATCGCAAAGGGTTACGGGCTGGTAAAGCCCCGGTAGAGCCCATATATACTCTCGATGATGCGTATGCCTGTTTAATGCAGTTCAAGACTGCTTCGTATACCGCTGAAATGGTGCTTTCGCCGAATATAACGGTACGATTCCAGGATGCCGGTCACATCCTTGGATCTTCTGTCATAGATGTATATGTAACAGAGCAAGGCCAAACAACAAAGCTATTATTTTCGGGTGACTTGGGTCAGCCAGACCAACCGATCATTCAAGATCCCACTTATGTTGATGAAGCTGATTACATTATAACAGAATCTACATATGGTAATAGGAAGCATCAACATTATGATGATAAAGAGGAGCGGTTCGCTCAAGTTATTAACGACACAGTGAAGCGAGGCGGTAATATCATTATTCCGTCTTTTGCGGTGGGACGTACCCAGACAGTGCTCTATTACATCCATAAACTACGCATGGCTGGCATCATACCTGATATTAAGGTTGTTATTGACAGTCCGCTTGCTATTTCGGCTACTGACATTTTTATGCATAATACGCAAGATTTCGATAATGAGACAAAACAACTATTGCTGAACGAGGCCGAAAACCCGCTCAATTGGCCAAAACTTACTTTTACAAAAACAGCGGATGAATCTAAAGCCCTTAACCATCTAGAAGAACCCGCAGTCATAATCTCGGCAAGTGGTATGGCTGACGCCGGACGGATTCTACACCATCTCAAGCATAATTTATGGCGGCCGGAATCAAGTATTATATTCGTGGGTTACCAAGCCGAAGGTAGTTTGGGCCGGAGACTGATTGAGGGAGCCAAACGGGTTAAGATTATGGGCGAGGAAATTAGTGTTAGAGCTCAAGTTTATAATTTGGAAGGTTTTTCAGCCCATGCTGATCAGGATCAATTATTAGATTGGCTAGGTCATTTCAAGATAAAGCCAATGGGTGTATTTTTAGTTCATGGAGAATTTGATATGTCAGCGCCATTTGCTCAATTAATTGAAAGTACGCTTGGGTATCCTACATATATTCCTCGCTATGGTGATGCAGTCACTATTAATGGTAAGGAATGGTCGGTCATTGAATCTGATATCATTGTAGAACCTGCTGTAAAAGAACTGTTTGCCTATTTGCAACAGGTTGAAATAGATTTCCAGGTTTATCGTAAACGCTTAGAGCAAATTGCAGTGACTGACCCCAGCAAGATACCAGAATTGTTAGACCGTTTTGTCAAGCTGTATGCCCCAATTAAAAAGACACTAAATGATTTATAATGACGGAAAGGATTGACAGTTGGCTAACAGTATAATATATTGAAATATAGTGACACTAAAGGGTGCATGAGGCATCCTTTTTCTTTATTTTTGGGAGGAATTATTAATGGAACGTACTGATTTACGCAACATAGCTATTATTGCACACGTTGATCATGGTAAAACGACATTGGTTGACGCTATGTTAAGACAAAGTGGAATATTTCGTGCTAATGAGCAGGTGGCCGAGCGCGTAATGGATTCTAATGACTTGGAAAGAGAACGTGGAATCACTATTTTATCGAAAAATACCGCTGTAATGTATGGCGATGTTAAGATAAATATTGTTGACACTCCTGGCCATGCGGATTTTGGCGGCGAGGTTGAGCGAGTGCTAACAATGGTCGACGGAGTACTTTTGTTAGTCGACTCTTTTGAAGGACCAATGCCTCAGACGAAATACGTTTTGCGGAAAGCCTTGGAACAAGACTTAAAGCCGATTGTTGTTATCAACAAAATTGATCGGCCCGATCAGCGTGTTGAGGACGTACTCGATGAGGTACTCGAACTATTTATTGAGCTCGATGCCAATGATGAGCAGCTTGATTTCCCGGTAATATACTGTGCGGCTCGCGACGGTATTGCCAAGTTAAGTATGACTGATGAGAGTGATAATCTTCATCCGTTGTTCGAACTTTTGATACAACAAATCCCGGCACCGCAAGGTGAAATTGACGGACCACTTCAAATGATGGTTACGACCTTGGACTATGATGATTATGTCGGTAAAATTGCTATCGGTAGAATCGTAAGAGGGCGAATGACAAATGGTCAGCAAGTAACTATACTTAACGGTGAGTCCCAGCGGAAGGGCAAAATCGGCAAATTATATACTTACCAAGGCTTAAAGCGGGCTGAGGTTGATGAGGCTGCATTAGGTGATATTGTTGCTCTCATGGGTCTCGAAGATGTTAATATTGGCGAGACAGTGGCAGATATCGAAAATCCAGAAGCGCTGCCGATCATTAAAATAGATGAACCTACCTTGTCCATGATATTTAGTGTTAATAATAGTCCGTTTGCTGGACGCGAAGGTCAGTTTGTTACAACAAGGCATTTGCGCGATCGTCTGTTTAAAGAAGTTGAAACAAATGTAAGTTTACGGGTGCTCGAAACCGACAGCCCTGATTCCTTTGAGGTATCGGGACGAGGAGAGCTGCATTTATCTATTCTTATTGAAACAATGCGTCGTGAAGGATATGAGCTTCAAGTTGGCAAACCCGAAGTAATCTTCAAAAATATCAATGGTCAGCGTTGTGAACCAATGGAACTTTTAACAATTGATGTACCTCAGGAGTTTATGGGGGCAGTTATGGAAGGATTAGGAACAAGAAAGGCTGACCTAACCAATATGGTCGAGCTTGCTGGGTATTTACGAATGGATTTTATTATTCCAGCTCGAGGCTTAATTGGCTTCCGCAACGAATTCTTAACAAGCACTAAAGGCAACGGTATTATGAATCATGTTTTTCATGGCTATGCACCTTATAAAGGTGATATACAAGGCCGTACTCGTGGGGCTCTTGTTGCCTTTGAAACTGGTGAAACGACAGGCTATGGCATTTCTAGTATACAAGATCGAGGCACTATGTTTGTGGCGCCTGGACAATCGGTCTATCTAGGTATGGTTGTGGGTGAAAATGCCCGGGATAGTGATATGGATATAAATCCTTGCAAGAAAAAGCACGTAACTAACATGCGATCTAGCGCAGCAGATGACTCAATTCGTTTAACCCCACCTCGTATCCTTAGTTTGGAACAAGCGCTCGAATGGATTAATAAGGATGAGTTAGTCGAAGTTACTCCTAAAAGTATTCGTTTGCGGAAAGCAATTTTGGATCGTCATGTTCGTGGGCGTGATCGTAAGACGAGCGGACAGTCCTAAGGAGGTAGTCGTATGATTTCACCCGAAGCGATGACTCTGCTCAGAACCAGGTACTTAAGGACAGGGGAAAAGCCAGACGAGATGTTTTGGCGTGTAGCGGAGCATGTTGCGCAGGGAGAAGAATTATACAAAGCCGATAAGAGCAAAGCAGCTGAACAATACTATCAGATAATGTCAAGCCTCACCTTCTTGCCAAACTCACCGACCTTAATGAATTCGGGTAAAAAGAAGGCCCAACTGGCTGCTTGCTTTGTCCTGCCAGTAGAAGATTCGCTTGCCAGTATATTTGAAACACTTAAGAATACTGCACTTATCCATCACAGTGGAGGCGGGACAGGGTTCTCCTTCTCGCACCTTCGCCCCCGAGGAGACATTGTTGATAATAACGCGGGCACAGCGAATGGTCCGTTGGCCTTTATATCCATTTTCGATGCCGCTGCCGAAGTGATAAAGCAGGGATCAGTCCGTAGCGGTGCCAATATGGCAGTGCTACGAGTCGACCACCCTGATATTCAGGAATTTGTTACAGCTAAACATAATCATGACGTGTTTAACAATTTTAATTTTTCTGTTGCAGTGACTGACCAATTTATGATGGCTGTGGAAAAAGACACTTCGTTTGCATTAATTAATCCGCGGACGGGGAAACAATCAGCACTACTTAAAGCGAAAACGATATTTGATTCTATTGTAGACATGGCCTGGGAAAACGGTGAACCTGGGCTGTTCTTTTTAGATACTGTTAATCGAGCCAACCCAACACCGGCACTTGGTCAGTTTGAATCACCTAATCCATGTTCAGAGCAACCACTTTTGCCTTATGAATCCTGCACATTAGGTTCAATCAATTTAACAAAAATGGTAAAATTGTTTCGCGGTAAAAATGAAGTGGATTTTGTTAAACTGCGGTCAGTAATAAGGACAGCTGTATACTTTCTAGATAATGTAATTGATGTTAATGATTATCCACTCAAGATTGTACAGCAAACCTCCTGGCGAACCAGAAAAATTGGTCTCGGTATTATGGGATTAGCTGATGCGTTCGTTCTGCTCGATATCCCTTATGCAAGTGAGCAAGCGGTTGAACTTACTACCCGCCTCATGAGTTTTATTACCAAAGAAGCTCGACAGGCCTCGGCAGAACTCGCCGCTATGCGCGGAAGCTTCCCGGCCTTTAAGTTCAGTGCTTTATGCCGGAAATATGACTTCATGCGTAATGCTACTGTAACGACTATAGCGCCGACAGGAAGCATTAGTATGATTGCCAACTGTTCTAGTGGTATTGAGCCTTTGTTTGGGCTTTCGCTTACCAAACGGGTTTTAGATGGAAGTATGCTGAAAAGTATTAATGAAGTTGTTCTGAATTACCTTGAAAGTTATAAGTTGTTGACACGGGAGTTGGAGCTGCTAATCATGAATCAAGGGAGTGTGCAGGCTTCGAATCTACCAGATCATGTTAAGAATGTTTTAGCTACCGCGCATGATATACATTATTATTGGCATGTTAAACAACTTGCAGCAGCCCAAAAAGGCACTGATAATGGGGTGTCAAAAACAGTTAATTTGACTCATAGCGCATCAAAGTCTGATGTGGCCGCTGTATTTATGCAGGCTTATCGTTTGGGCTGTAAAGGTGTTACGGTTTATCGCCATATGAGTCGGCAGTATCAGGTTCTAAATCAGGGAATAACGTGTCCGGAATGCAATGTATAGCATTACGGACACGTTTTCGCTAAAAAACTAGAAAAAATTTACACTTATGCAGGAATAGCTGTAATTATGTCGAATTATTACTAAAATGTGGTAGAGTAACATGCAAGTTTTGGGAGGGTGATATTATGACGATTGGTTTAATTGACAAGCTTACCAATTTTATCATGCCGGTAGAGGAGTCGCTGGATTTGCCGGATAATCAAAGTTCTGGTCGAAAAAAGCCCGGCTTGCGTGTTCATAGCAATAATTCTTCTGATATGAAGATGGTCGTTGTATTACCGCTCAAGTATGAAGATGTTACAGGATATGCTGATTATCTAAAGGCTGGTATTGCAATTGTTGTAAACTTTTCGCATGTAGATTCCTATATCCAGCAATCTATGATAGATTTTCTAAGCGGTGTATGTTATGTCGTGAGTGGCTCAAGTGAGAGAATATCAGAGCGAATTTTGATTTATGTACCGGCTAGTGTCGCTATCAATAAAGAATTGTATGCTTATTCTATACCGACATATGTAAAACACAAGGTTGAGGCAAACTGAACAACATAAAAGGCTTTAAATATAAAAAGACTTGGCTTTTGCCAAGTCTTTTTATATTTAAGCTGATATTTTATAAGACTGCCGATGTTGTTCCTGGTCGTGACTTGTATGACCAAAAATATTAAAGTTTTCCACGATGAAGCAATATACGAGGCAACCAGCAGCGATTAATCCAACACTTACAGTGAATTCCCAAATTGATGGTAAGTAATAACCGCCATTGTTCTTAGCCATAGCGGTAAAAACTACGTTCATCCGGTTCAGGACAACACCAGTACTTGCTAATATTCCATATATAAACAATCCTTTACGTGTCTTGCCAGCTCGGCTAAAGACGATAATAATTGGTATAATCACACCGATTATTATCTCAGCAAGCAAGAAGTTTGCCTCTAAGCTTCCGTTGATTACCAGTGGCAAAATATTACGAGATGCCAAATCATATACTTTGAGGGCCAGGTAACAGATCATCATGCCACCACTTATCTTTGCTAATCCACTGAGAACATTTAAAGAGACTTTGTGATGGAAGGCTTTACTGGCTACGGTGGATTCTACGCAAATCATAGCAGCTCCTACGAAAAATGAGGACATCAAGAAAAATAGGGGCAGTAGCGGTGACCACCAAAAAGGATGCATTTTATGGACAGCTATTAAAAATAGTGATCCTAGTGAGGACTGGTGTAAGGTGGGAAAGATTACGCCAATAATTAAAAGTACAGGCATAGTCTTTTTCAATATGGTATGGAACTTTTGCCCGATCTTTTCAGTGACTATTTCACCGAATTCTAATACTTGAATAGTAGTGTATATTGATATACACCAGAATACTTCGAATAAAACTGAAGAATAGCCCCATGAAATAAAGGGACGCCAGAAGTTGAACCATTGCCCAATATCAAGGAATAAACCAGCCATTACGAGTAGGTAGCCGAGCAGGGAAGAAACAAGCGCGCCTCGAGCAATAGGGTGATATCTATCACGATGGAGAATGTTAACAATAAGGGCTGTTGAGTAGCCGCCACCTGCTAATGCAACACCTGTTAGCACATCAAAGGAAATCCAAAGACCCCATGGCCAGTCGTCATTAAGATTAGTTATTACTCCAAAGCCTGTAATCATACGAATCAATACGACAACTATACTTATGGCAGTGATTGCTAATAAGCAAATCCGAATTGGGGTAATATTGAATTTCCAACCAAATATTTTAAAGGTTTTCATTATTTGTCTCCTCAGTAGACTCGGATTTCCGACTGGTGGTTTCTTTATTATCATCGTCAGCCTGTTTTTGGGAGGTTATTTTATTTCGTCGCTTAGTATAAAAAGATAGGCCCGTTAAAAACATACCCCAGCCGATGGCTAGGAAAGGGGTGTATTTAAGAAAATTATGAGTATAGGACGGTAATGGTTTTGTTCCTACATCTGTTTTGAAGCCTAGCTGTTCAAAGGGCACGTCCGAAATATACAACCAGCTTGTGCCGCCTACTTCATATTCCCCATAGATTTCTTTAATATATAGATGGTTAGTGTTGACAAGCTGTCTGGCTTCTTTAAGAAGTGCCGATCGTTCACCATATTTAAGCGCCATAGTAGGACAGACTGATACACAAGCAGGAGCCTCGCCAGAGGCAGTTTTGGTAGAACACATTTGACATTTTGTCACAAGGGGGAAAGTTTTCTTCCATTCATATTTAGGGATATTAAATGGGCAAGCAATCATACAGTAACGGCATCCCACGCATAAATCAGGGTAATAGACTACAGCACCCGAATCATTCCTCTGCAAGGCCTTAGAAAAGCAGGCAGAGGCACAGGCAGGCTCAAGGCAATGTAGACATTGTTGTTTTACAAAACGCCATAATGCCTGGGGGGAGTCTTTACTTTGTACATCATGACGTTGTACTGCCGTCCAGTTAACGTCGTTAAGTTGGGCCTCTACCCCGACTGTGGGGCGACTGTCATCGAATTCCAGGTCATTCCAGAGCTTGCAGGCCACACTACAACTTCCGCATCCAATGCATTTTGTTATATCAACTAATACCGCCTTAGCTATTAGAATCACCTTCATTCAAACTATAATTCTTTTTTGTAATTAAATGTTCGCTACGGTCGGAGTAGTGGGTATGAAGTAATTCTTCGGCTATATCACTAAGAGGCCGGACAAGAAAATTTTTATAAACTAACTGGATTTCTTCGTTTTCGTAGCTAAGTCGCGTTCTATCTTTCTTGTCAATATTGTAAATACCCGCTATGCGAGATGTTCGCACTTTGTCTGATGGTGGTAGAGCGGTACGTGGCTGACCGCCGCCGCCGATACATCCACCATCGCAAGCCATGACTTCGATAAAATCCCAGGAAGCTTCACCAGAACGTAGTTTATCAAGAATAATCCTGGCATTTTTTAATCCATGGCAGACAGCTACATTGAGATGTCCTAGCCCAGGTATCTCTATTGATGCTTCTTTTACACCTTTCAGACCGCGCACAGCAGTGAAGGACAACAGTGGTTCAGGAGGAGGTTCGTTGGTGGCCAAGTAGTGGGCGGTGCGTACAGCAGCCTCTGTGACTCCACCAGTTGCAGCAAAGATCATACCGGCGCCAGAACTTTCCCCGAGAAGGTTGTCGTATTGAGCTTCTTCAAGCGTAGTTATATCTAAACCGCGCATTTTGATGAGACGTGCAATTTCTCTGGTTGTTAAAACAATATCAACATCGCGTAAGTTACGATTTGTAGCCATTTCCGGTCTCTGTGCTTCAAATTTCTTTGCGGTGCAGGGCATTATTGCAACCGAAATGATATTGTTGGGATTTATGCCTTTGATTTCTGCATAATAAGTTTTCGTCAGAGTACCGAGCATTTGTTGCGGAGATTTTGCAGTAGACAAATGAGGAATGAAATCAGGATAATAGTATTCACAAAATTTAACCCAGCCTGGACAGCATGATGTAAATTGCGGTAAGGTTGTTTTCTCTTTTAGACGCTTAATTAATTCACTGGCTTCTTCCATGATAGTAAGGTCTGCTGTAAAACCTGTGTCAAATACCGCATCAAAACCTAATTTTTTTAAAGCAGCGACTTGCCGGCCTTCAACATTGCTGCCGAGTGATAGACCAAATTCTTCACCAAGAGCAATCCTTGTGGCTGGGGCTGTTTGAACTACCACAAAGGTATTTTTATCATCCAATGCTTTTACAACTTTGTTAACGTCATCACGCTCGGTTATAGCAGCTGTAGGACACCACATTGCACATTGCCCGCAGTGCGTACAGATAATATCATTCTTTAACGGGAGATCATAATACCCAAATACTGTTTGAGTGTTCTTGCATACTTCAATACATTGGCCACACAAAATGCATTTACGGTCATCGCGAGCGATTGAAGGGTTACTGATGTCAATTGGGACTCGGCCTTTTACCTGTACTGGCCAGTGACTTGCGGTGTGATATTGCTGTGGTAACCAGCCTGTTCCCCCTGCTGGGGCCTTACTGCAGCCAGCAGTTATCGCGGCTGCTCCGGCAACCCCTGTTCCTCCAATAAGTTTAAAAAAATTGCGCCTGGATAGAAAACCTGGTTTTTTATCTTGACTATTCAAAGTAACCTCCTGTTTTCCATGTTGAGCATTGAAAAATTTATTCTTCATAATAAATAAAAAACACAGAGAAGTTATAATTAATACTGTTTTTATCAGTATTATATAGCTTTCTCTATGTTTTTTTTGAAATCATTACCTTACATAATACTATACTATAATTCCTTTAGGGTATCTTGTCGGATTATGTCGTAAATACAATTGTATATTGTATTTGTAAAAGAGACATTTCAATGTATAGTCTTGGCTAATTGTGGTAATAGTTAATGTTGCAAAGTAATATATTTAAGAGAGGCATTAATCCGCTAAAATCAACTCAATGATCACTATAAATAGAAATAAGAAAGTGAGGGGGTAGTAATGAGTCGGTTGTTTAAAGAGAAAACTAGTAAATTTGGCTCGCTAGTGAGTCTGACAGGAATGACAGCAATGTTTGTCGTATTTTGGATGGCTGTTCCAGAGTTTATTATATCGCCGGTAGGGAGGACTTTTGCCGTTGTATGGGCACTTACTGCGATTGTCATCTTTATTGCTCATGCGAAAAGAATGACAATTGAACGGAAAAAGTATATAGCACCGCGTTTTGAAGCAGTTAAAAAAAATATGCGTACACAAAAGAGTGTACGCAATGCAAATCGGATGATGCGGGATCAATAATTACAATTCACTTAGTACATCATCTAGATGATTAAGAAGATGATCAAGATCATCTTTAGCAATAATTAAAGGCGGTTGGAAGGCCAGGACGTTTCGGTTGGGACCATTTTTCCCAATCAAAAAGCCCCGGTCTTTCATTTTTTCTAAGATCACGTCAGTTTGCTCCATAGCAGGCGACTTATCGGGATGTACCATTTCGGCTCCTAACATCAAACCAAGGCCACGGACATCTCCTATCAATGGGTATTTTTCCTGAAGCCTGACAAGTCCATCTTTCAGATAACTTCCTAGCTCGGCAGCTCTGGCAGGCAGGTCGTTAGTTGTTATAACGTCTAACGTTGCCAGTGCAGCTGCTGATGTTACAGGGTTGCCACCAAGCGTTGATGCGCCAGGACGAGTATATTTATCAGCAATCTCTGGTCGTGTAATGAAAGCCCCAACAGGCGTTCCGTTACCTAGTGCTTTAGCTACAGTCATGATATCAGGTACTACGCCATAGTGTTCAATAGCGAACATTTTTCCAGTTCGACCAAAGCCTGTCTGAACTTCATCAACGACCAGAAGAATATTGTGTTTATCAAGAATCTCTTTAATGCGTTTAAAATAGCCTGGTGGAGGTGTAATCATACCACCATTCCCTTGGATAGTTTCAACGAACATTGCTGCAACATGTCCGGATGTAGCAGTGTTAATCACGGTTTCAACTTCATTGGCGCATGCTAGATCGCATTCTGGATACTTTTTATTCATTGGACAGCGATAGCAATAGGCGTTTGGAGCAAAGCTTATACCACCGACTGGTGCTGTATCTGTACGCCATAGGCTAAGGCCGGTAAGGCTCATTGTAAGCTTAGTACGGCCATGCAGACCTTGGCGCAAGCTGATGAATTCGTGGTGTCCTGTAAAAATTGAGGCGAGAAGAGCTGCACCCTCGTTGGCTTCTGTGCCGCTGGAACAGAAAAAAGATTTTGTCAGTTCTCCTGGAGTGACTTCTGCAAGGCGTTCGGCAAGGTCGACGATATTTTGGGTTAGATAGATCGTACATGTATGCTGAAGAGTGTTAACCTGGTCACAGATGGCCTTGGTTATTGTAGGGTTGCAATGTCCGCAGTTTACGACAGATACACCGGCGAAACAATCGAGATATTTTTTTCCGGTATGATCGTACAAATACTGCATTTCACCTTTGACCAATTGCATAGGCTGACGGTAATAGTGATAAACGCAAGGAATCAGGTAATCACACTTTTTGCGTAAAACTTCCTCAGGTCCAATATAATTTTTCAATGGTAACCACCTTTCTTCAAGAGCAGTCTCTTAAATGTTATCTGGAAATACGGTAGCGGAACACTCCTATCCCGATCTCACGCGGGCTTACTGTGGTAATCTTTTCTAATTGGGATTGATCAAACTGATATTCGCTGTGGTTTGCTAACTTGTCAAGTTCTTGCCTGTATATTTGGGTTATAACAGCAAGCTGCTCTGGAGTATAGTGCTGGCCTTCAATACGGAACTGTGCTATACCTGCTAGTGCTCCAAGGTAGGGTAACAGGCATAAATCTTTGGCAAAAAGAATATGGTTGCGGTAGTATTGATCAATCATCATCGGATGGCGTTGACCGGCAGTATCCAATAAGGCATAACGCTTATTTGCACATAGATCATCACAGCCAAGAGGATCCAGGTTTAATATAGCAGAGGGCACGCAATGATCCGACACCATTGCTTCAAGCGGACCGTGAACAATCATTTCAAGCGGTAGCTTACTCTTGGCGATAAGGGC
>JAQWAQ010000079.1 GCA_028707635.1 Negativicutes bacterium | reverse complement strand
ACGGAGGCAAGGTTATTGACAGGCGCAGGACTGCCTTGGCAGAACTCTACTGCAAGCTGTAAAAAGTTTGGGGGTAGTCTCATTTGGGGCTATCCCCGCTTTGGGTTTTATTTATTAATCGGAAATTATGAGTGAAATATTGAAGACAAGAAGCGGATGCGGAGTGGAAAGGCACGGCGAGGATGCCGGGCTTATCGGACGGATTCCAATCACATTCGGCGCAGATGATCCGCTGACAACCGCCAAACTGTCCGATGCTTTCTCGATTTTGGGCAAAGAGCTCACTGCCGAAAATCTGATCCGCATTTTCGTAGAACGTCCGGACGTGGTAGGTGGGGGAAATTGTACGGTGAATGTTTACGAGGGGTGCAAAGTGGACGGCGAAACCGAAAGATATGCTCTTATGGAAAAAACTATCACAGTAGCGGAAGTAACTGGAGTACAGGTGAAAGCCGATGATATTGCCGGAATCGGGTACGGTACCGGAAACATCAAGTCCGGGGCGATATTTGCTGCTGAGTATGGTGCATGGGATGGAGAGTCGCACGCCTATGTAGTCGGGGATAAGGTGGTAAACGATACGGTGCGTTATATTTGTACCGTAAATAATACCAGCGCAGCTGGAAACGAGCCGGGAAGCGTAGATATTAGCACTGTCACCGATTGGGCCGATGCGACCGAATATGCCGCCAATGATTATGTGGAAGCCGGAAGCGCGCGCTACAAGTGCAAGGGCAACCATACCAGTAACGCCGACAACGAGCCGGGCGCAGTGACAGCCGGAGAAGTGGCGGCATGGGTGGCAGACACGGAATACGCGGTCGGGGACTACGTGAGCCATAATGCCAAGTATTATCGATGTCTTACGGTCCATACTTCGGCAGCCGGAGATGAACCGGACGACGGAGCGAGCGCGGCTACCAACTGGGTGGAAGTAAGCTTTTGGGACACATATTGGGACGCGGTAGATTTGTGGGACGAATTCTGGGCAGAGTTTCCCATCATTGTCAACGTGGCACTTTATAGGCGATAACAAAAATATATGGCAAAAAAAATAATCAAAAAGGAAAGCAACCGATCGTACAAGATCGATTCCGTATCGCCGGAAGATGACCGTATCGTGGTGTACGTATCCATTTTCGAGGACGGGAAGAAGATCCACGAAATTCGACAAGGCTTTGATCCGGACACGGACATTGAGGAAGGAGTAAGGAAGGCCGGACAAGTGTTTTTCGAGGAAAGAGAAATGGCAAAGGTCGAGCAGGAAAGAATGGAGAAGGAAAAAGAAAAGCAAAAAATAATCGATAACTTAGAAGGAAAGGAAGGTGTAATATGAACATCAAAAAAAGTATAAAGAAAGTGAAAGAGATTATTTTCGGATTCAAAATCCGCGGCGAGATGACGTTCCAAGTGCGCGACAAAGATGGCAATTCGAAAAAGCTGTGGAATGAAAATACTCTCGGCAAAATACTGCGCAAGTATTTTGGATTGGATTTGCAAGGTATATCTTTCTTGGGTTATTGGGACACAAAAATGCAGTTCCATAACTTGATCGTATCGACCGGAAAAGCAGGCATGGCAAGCCGGTGTAATGGGGCTGGATCGGAAGCAGCATTTACTTATTTGGAGATTGGGACAGGAACGACATCTCCAGTGGCAGGGAATACTACGCTGGAAGCGGCTATTACTGATTCAGGACTATCCCGTGCTTCTGCCACGTGTACACGTGTGACGACATCTGTTACTAACGACACTGCACAACTGGATTACACGTGGTCAAACATCACGGGAAGTAAAGCGGTGACGGAAGCTGGCGCATTCAATAATTCATCAGGGGGAACAATGATTGGAAGGCAAACTTTTACTGCCATCAATGTATCTGCGGGGGATTCGTTGGAGATAACCTACAAATTCCAGTTTAGTTGATTGTTAAAAACTATCCTCCTTAACAAGAAGGATAGAAATTAGAAATTAACGAATTATCATGTTTTGGGGAAATATAGATATTAGCAAAACGAAATATAACACTAGAGGTGCTATATATATAAGCGGTATGCGGGGTTTAGGTATTCGTTCAGACGGAAGCAGTGTATATGTTGGTAATGTAGGGTCGTGGAGTCGTTTATATTTATCGTCTGTTTCTACACCTTATGACATATCTACTGTATCTAGTAGTAATTCAAGTAACAATATAACGAATGAGTATCTTACTGATTTTACATTCAGTTCTAATGGGGGGAAGTTATTTGCAGCATTTGGAGGAGGTAGTATTGAACAGTTCTACTTGAGTCCTGCGTGGGGTGTGAATAGTATAGGTTACGAAAAATATTTGGATTTATCCCCTTATTCAAGTGCACAATCGTTATGTTTTGGCGCGAACGGAACAAAACTATATGTAGTAGTAGGAGGAAGTTATAATTTAATACTGCAATATAGTCTATCTACTGCGTGGGATATAGGAACTGCTTCATATGTTGCAAATCATTCTTCGGTATTTACGGGAACGAATGCTCCGTATCATATGGCAATAGATGATGCAGGTAAAAATCTTTTTTTAATGGATAGTAACGGAAAGATATATCAATGTTCAATGAGCACCGCATATGACATTACCACACTAAGTTATACCGGCAAGAATTTTACCGCCAGTGGATCCGCTGGAATGTGCTTTAAGCCAGATGATGGAACAAAACTATATGTATTGGATAACATTAATATGTATGTAAATGAGTATGATACCGTTTCTTCTATAGCGTGGACAAAAACACTTAATGAATCTTTATCAATTTCTGAATCTTTTAAGAAAAAATCTGTTAAAATATTTATAAATTATATTTATACATATGAAAACATTGCAAAAAAACGTCTTTTTCACGAAATAATAAATAGCATTTTGTCTATGACATCTATTTTTTCTGCCGATAAATCAAGAAAGTTGTTATTTTTCGAGACAGTTTCTACAATTGAATTTTTTGGCAAAAACATTATTCGCAGTATGTCGGAATATATTGCTATAAGCGAAGATTTGTTTCAAAAAAGATTGAAAATAATAGTTGAAAATATAGAAACAAGGGAAGAGTTTTTAGCAAGCTTAATGCGAGAGCGCATTTTTGGGGAAAGTTTTGCAATTATCGAAATTTTTCATCTTAAAAAAATAAAAATATTGTCAGACATTGTGTATTCTGCCGAAAATTTTATTCATCAACTCTATATAAAAATATTTTTTACGGAAAAATTTTTTATGTTTGAAAATTTTTATGGAAAATTAAACGAAATAAACATAAAATTTTTTAAAAAGTATAGTAATATAACGGGTAATTTTTCCAGGAAATATACGGATAAAACTGGGAAATTCTCTAATAAATATTATGTGGATAAAATTGGAAATTTTATTAAAAAATATATAAACATATAGTATGCAAGAACTAATTATTGACAAATCGGAAATCGCCAAAGGAGTAGGTTCCTTGGAGGAAATGGAAGATGGGGGTATAAACCCTGAAAGTATAGGCATTAATTATCCTCTCTGTAAAGGAGCTAGTCTTATTCCGCGTGCAGATTATTACGATTTTCCGTACCATCATTCGGGATCTTACCAAGGCAGAATTTTGGATGCTGTTCCAATTCCTACTACGGTAGGATCTTTGTATGCCGTTGCTTCTAATGGTAACCATTATCGGGTAACTTCTGATTCTTGCACGCGGGTCTATTTGGATTACACCACTGGCGCATATGGATACGGATACACACAAACGGTGTCTTTTGGAGGAGATATCTTTATTCCAACGACAGATGATATAATTCGTGTTCCCGGAGGAACGGGGACCCCTGATCTTACTTGGTGGAGCAATACGCGCGGACACGGTAAACTTGCCGGAGCAACATTTATAGCGGTTATAGGAGATACCATGTATGTCGGAAATCAGTGCTATATTAGTACATGGGATGGAGGCGATTCAGTCAAGAATGCTTTGACACTTCCAAGCTCTATGAGCATATCGTGTATGCATCAAAATCCACTGGGGGACAATTTGTTGGTATGGACAAATGATGGATACGCTTCCGTACTGGATCACAATCAGGAAGTAAAGGCATTTATGTACGTGATTGATACTATTACATTGGAAATTTTATCGTTTTTTCCAGTTCCAGAGAGAACTGAAGCGGCAGAAAATATGAATGGACAGACATTCATAACTTACGGCGATAATTTTGGGTACGTGGTGCGCTCATCTAGTGGCTCTCCGGTAGGATATAAATTAATAAGAAAATTAAACGTAAATGCGCCTATATATCAGCCACGTATGAAAAAAATAGGTCCGTTTATTGCTATCGCAGAAAAGGAAAAACTATTAATGTACGGGGACGTAAACGGCATGGGCAATATTTTCTTCTATTTAGGACGTGCAAATCAGGCATATTATGACAGTGGAGAAACTCCGTGGCAGGACGTAAGCGTATCCTCTGACATAATAGATTCAGTTTTTTCTATTCGTACCGCCATTGATGAAAATATCGTGGGAATGGGGATTTACGGAAATGGAGAGACAACGGGAGGATTTATCCGTTTGATAGATTTAAAAAATCGCGGCACGCTTCCTGTAATCATTAAAACTAAAAAATATAAGTCTGGCAGAGTATGGATCCGTAAGATATACGTCGAAAGCGAATCTTTGCAGAACGGAGATAGTTTAGATTTAAAGGCGCTTCATCAAGATGGAACGTGGGTGACAGTAGGGACATACACTTACGCGGGTGATGGAGCAGTTAATTATAAGCAAATGGAGTGTAATGTGCTTACTTCCGCTATTCAATTGCAATTAACATGGAATAGATTCGCAATTAATAAATTATCTATATTTTATGAATCAGACGAATAGAAATGATAGCCAAAAAATTGGACAAAGCGCAAAAAATACACCAATATTCCCCGGATTTCTGGAAATGACAGGATTAATAAAGACAGTAAATATTATTCCTGTGTATAAGCCGACACGTATCGGACAACAGCTTAGATTATATGTAGACAATTATACGACTCCGACTGTGGCCAGACTATATATTTACAGCCATGAAGCTCAAAAATGGACGTACCTTAATTTAACTTTAGTGTAAAAATATGACTTTCAAAGAAATGCAAGATGCAGTGTATGACGAACTAGGAGTAACAAACTCAGACACGTTTTTTACTCTGGTTCTCATAAAGAGATACATCAACCGAGCCAAAAGGCAGGTGGAAAACTCCCATAACTGGCCACACCTTGATTGTGCCGATACGAGGTCAAGCGAAATTAACCAGGAATATTACAACTATCCAGAGAATTGGAAACCTTTTTCTATTGACAAACTGAAATACAACAGCGAAAACTATAAAAAGACCGACTATAAAGATTACCTAGCTTATCAGGAAAGCGGATTGGATCCTAACTGTAAGATGTTCGCTTCTTACCGCAATCAGTTTTTTATAAGCCCTATCCCTGTTAGCGTAATAGAGCAAGGAATTGAAATATGGGGGCAGGAGCTTTCGGCTGATATGAGCGAAGATGATGATGTTACGCCTTTTACCGCCGAGCCAGAAATAGAAGAAATTATTGTCAATTTAGCTCTTGCGATGTGCCACAAGAAGGCGCGTGGATCGCGCTATGCTGTAGGACAAACACTAGAACAAGAATGTTTGGCCAGATTAGAAGTTATTTACAAAAAAATCCGCAAACGCCAATCCAACTATACCAATAAAAACCGTCAAATGTTTTCTAGAATTAATTTATTTCCTGGAACTAATTCTAGCGCCGAAAATTTTAGTATTAACCAGTAATAAGTATGGTAACAAAAACACAAGTTCCGGAAGATTCTCTCAGCGCCGAAAATTTGAATAATTTGCAGGCGCACGTGAAAAATCCAAATTATAATCCAAACGATCCCCAGAGTAACCGCTACATACCCAACGGCCAGACGATTACGGTTCCAAGCGCCACTCCAGACGCCACTCAGTCCATCAACACCGCTCCAGAGGGAATAAAGGCAGTATTTGGCGATACTTGGCAACCGGCAGAGATTTTTAAAAGTCGGGGACTTTTGAATAAAGGAATTCAAGGTGCAGTGCGTATTAAAGACACGTCGGACGTGTACACGATCGGACAAGGGGGAGAATACGTACCGGACGAAAACGCCTTTGAGAAGTTATTTGGTACGCGCGACCAAAGCAACATCGTAGGCGAAATCACGCCGGAGCAAGCCAAGCTCTTGGGAATAAATCCAGAAAATACGGAAAAATTAAAAGCTACTAATGCCAAAAATGAAGATATTGCCAACATTACCAGGCTCGCGCAAGCGGCAGGAATGTCAGTTGAAGAGACGCAAAAAATATTAGATGCAAAATATCCAGTAGACACTCAGTCCGTTTATAATGAACTTGGCATTCCGGACGTAGTCGGCAAGGCTTTTAAACAACCGGATATAACTACACAACAAGTATATGAAAAGGCATATAGAGATTCCAGCCTTGGTGACGTTAAAAATAAGATGCAAACAATATTGGACACTATAAATCAAAGAAAAAAAGATTTGGTAACCGCCACTAATGCCTTGAATAATAATCCTTGGCTTTCACAAGCTAGCAGAACCGGAAGAATGAGGATATTAAACGAAACCGCCAATGCGGACATAAATAATCTTATCTCGGAGTATAACAGTCTCGGAGATGTTTATGATAAAGGAGTGACAGAAGCCGAAAATGTTGCAATAAGATTTAGTAGTGATAATTCTTCTTCCCAGAGATTATATGCTGATCAGCTAAATTATTTGCTTAATGAGGCAGAAAGAAAAGCAGGGACTGTAACGGCAAAAAATACTGCTTACAATTTGCGAAATATTCCAGACTATCTTAAGGCTCAGGCTGACAATCTGCAAGGCAAAGGAAACCTTACGTTGGACCAAAAAGTCACCCTTAAAGAAAAAGGACTTACGGTGGATGCCAACGGAAACGTCACCTCTCTTCAGAAAAATATGTCTGATCTTACTCCGGAACAGCAAAAATCACTTATTGACTCTGGGTTTACGTTGGTTAATGGCAAAGTGGTGTCTTCAAATAGCGTAATTACGGATTCTAGCGGCAATACGCTTACTACTTATACTGACGGATCTGGGAATATTAACAATATCACCGGATGGGCGGCCAACGATCAGAGCAAGAAAAACAGCATGCAGGATGTGGCCAACCAGATCGGAAAACTTACTGATGAAAATCTGGATGTAACGGTTAAGAAGTTCGCTCCAGGAATTACCGGTGACATGATTAAAAAAGCCAGCGCGATATCCGGCGTAAGCTGGGAAGCGATTCTTACTCAAGTAGTGCAAGAGGGAACAATGAAATCGGACGTATTTAAGAAGAATAATAATTTTGGTGGTCTTACGTGGAATAATCAAGACTGGATTAAGCAGTTTGGTGGTACAAAAGGAAGTGCACGACCATCCAAAGAGGGAGGAAATTATATTAAATTCCCGACTGTGCAGGACGGACTTAATGCCATGGCATACTTGCAGAAAATATATAATGGTCGTATTACAGGAACAGCTACAGGGAGCTCAAGCAATGATGCCGCACTTAACTTTTATGTAGATATGGTCAAAAAGGATCCTACTAAAATTAGTTCAGTACCGGCAAGTTATAAAGATAAGGTGGCGACAGCAATTACAAGATCTGGAGAGGTTACAAAAACTACTGCCGCAGACGATCTTAAACAAAGAGCTCTTCAGACTGCACAATCTCTTCTTACTAAGCTTTATAATAGCGATTGGAATTGGAATCCTGTGGGGAAAAGTTCGATAATGGGATTGGCTAAAATTCCAGGGACAGCAAGTGCGGATTTTGCAGCTGATTTTAATTCTCTAAAATCCCAACTTTCTCTCGATGCTGTTTCTTTGCTAAAAGGACAAGGAGCGGTGTCTGATGCAGAACGCGACCTTCTTAATAAAGCTGTATCAAAACTTAGTCTTAATCAGTCTGATCAAGAGTTTCACGATACATTAAAAGGTATTATTACAACTCTCTCGGCCAGCAATCCTGATCCGCTTAGTCTTGATGTTGCGAATAGTGGAAGCGGAAACAGTGATCCAGCTGGAATTGGAATATAACTAACAAAAAAATATGACTATAGAAGAACTAGGAAAAAAAGTAAAAGAGAAATATCCTCAATACAATAGTGTTAACGATAAAACTCTTGGTGAAAAATTTTTAATTAAATATCCCGTGTATCAGAGTCGCATTGATGGTAAATCTTCAATGAGTACGACTACATCGCCGGATAAAAAAAGTACGTTGCGCAAAGTGGCAGACTTTTTGACTTCCTCTGAACAGAAATTTGGCGATACTTTGGGTCAGGCAGTGGCGACTATGGATAAAAGTGTACAGCAAAACATTGATACAGCCAATAAAACTTATCTAGATACGGCAAAAAGATGGGAAGATATGGCCAGAATGCAAACTGATCCAGTGAAACGCCAAAACTATATTGATAAGGCTAATGAAAGTTACAAAGCGGCCGGTTCCACTTATCAAGCAGTATTGCCGGCAATTAATAAAACCAACAAACAGATTCTTGGAGAGGCGTCCGGAGTTGGATTGGATGTTTTAACGGCCGGAACACTGGGGAATGAAGCGAAAGCAGTTACAGAGGTGGCACCTACCGCCTTGCGAGAGGTAACAAAAAAATCTCTTGTGAAAGGTGCACTACAAGGCGCCAAGGAGGGCGCAAAATATGGAGCTGCTTACGGCGCGACTGGAGCGGCACAGGATAATCAGAGTGTGGTTGATGGTGCGGCCACTGGAACGGTAGCAGGAGTAGCAATAGGAGGAGTTGCAGGAGGAGTTTCTACGGCGATAGGAAATAAAATCGCTAAAAATGCAATGCGAAAAGCTGAAATTGCAAACAAATTAGAAAATAAGGTTCCGGAAGCAAGTCTTGCGACTCGTAAGGTTGCTTTGACAGGAGAAATAATTAAGGATAAAACAGCAAAAGAGGTTATCCGGCAAGGTATTCCGGAAGCGGACGTTGCTCTTATTAAAAATTCTTCCAAAACTGACAAGGAAAAAATGGCCAAAATGCTTCAAGTTAGAGAAAACCAGCTCAGTAATAAACGTGTCACTCAACGTGCAACTGATGTGGTGGGCGATACTTTCCTCAAAATGGCTCAGCATATCGAAGGGGTAAACAAAGATGCCGGAAAAAACTTAGATAAAATCGCAAAAGGATTGTCCGAGAAGTCAGTGGATACTACTCCTATGATTCAAAGTTTCACCCAAGACCTGGAAGGCGCAGGAATAACTGTTGGTAAAAAAAGGAAGCTTGGTTTTAAAGGATCAGCCTTTGAAGGTATTAAGCCAGCGCAAAGAACACTACAGGAAGTTTATGACAGAGCAACTCAAGTATCGAAAAGCGGAGATGCTCTGCAGATACATCGCATGAAGCGATATATCGACAATATGGTTTCATATGAAAAAAAGGCTGAAGGTTTGCCGGGAGACGCAGAGAGAATATTAAAGGGATTGCGCCACAACGCCGATGCAGTGCTGGATAATAATTTTGAGGATTATAACAAAGTTAATCAGGTATTTGCTGAAACTAGGCAAGAAATGGATAATATCAAGTCCGTATTAGGAAAGAAGATGAAGTCCACTGATTCTTTTGCGAATACCAAAGCCGGAACTACTCTCCGGGGAATATTTTCCAATAATCAAAGCCGAGCTAATTTAATGAGCGGACTTGAAAGTATGCAGCGAGTGGCGAAAAAATATGGAATGAAAATTGATGAGGATATTATTACACAAGCAAATTTTGCGGATGTTCTGGAAAAAATGTTCGGGTCCGAAGCTCCGACCTCTTTTACTGGATCGATTGAGCGCGCGCTCGGCACTTCTGCTCAAGCAGCTCAAGATTTGGCTCAAGGAAATGTTCCTGGGGCGGTTATGAAAGGCGGTAAAGCGGTGTATGAAAAACTACGTGGAGTAAATGAAAAGAACCGTTCAAAAGCGCTTAGAAAACTTTTGTCTGAAGAAGTTTATAAAAAAAGGAGAACTAGAAAGGTATCTGCAAAATAAAAAATACACCTATTCATCGAATAGGTGTAAGGGGTCATTACTATTTCTATCTATTGTTTGAGCCTCTCTAAACTTGTAATTTGAATATTGGTTAACGGTATATCCTATAGCAAAGATTGCAAGGATTACAATCAGGGAAATTTTAAACCAATCTTTTTTCATAATTAAATATTAATATTTGAATTTATGCCTAAATCTGACAAATAAATTTTATCTGCAGCAGGAATAGAAATACCTTTGTTTATATAATCTTCTATTTCCGCGAATATAATAGTTAATCTCTTTATCTTATCTGCTACAAGTTCACGTTGAGATTCTAGGTCTTTATAAGAAATATCGAGAACATTCTGAGCATAAATATATTCGGAAATACGTTTGCTTCTTGCATAATATTCAGTAACGGTCATTTTTTTATAATCTTTCACATCTGAATATGTAACATCTAATTGCTTATAATCGCTTCTATTTTTATTTATCTTATTATCGAGAACTTTTAAATCTGAGTTATAATTTTCTAGCAATTCTGCAACTTTTGCTTTCAAGTTATTTCCAGTTTCCATTTCCTGAAATTCACTTCTGGATATGACATGTTTTATTCCGTTGTCGGTATAATTATTGAAATCTGTAGAATTTATAGTATATACAGAATTAAGATCAATTCCGTAATCAGTAGAAGATAACTTTTGTTTTAAACCGGTATCCCCAGAAGGAGAAAGTTCGTACACATTATTTGTTCCATCTATGCGCACAAGATTAGAAGTAGTGAACAAATCCATCTCGGTCTGAGAAATGGTTAAAATATTTTCCCATTTCAGATGTCCGTAACTCTTAAATACCGCAGGATTCAATACTAAGCGCTTATACTGCTTTCCATTATTATACTTTACTATATATACGTCCGGAGATGACGACGTCTTAACAATAGCACCTTCAGGAATAGTTGAAGCAGACGCTGGAAAGGAAATTAAAATAGATAAAACTAGTAAAAGTTTTTTCATATATAATTATATAATTATTTATATAAATCCGTCGAACAATAAAGTTGTTGATCTGCAGATTTTATAGAAGTACAAGTTTCCCATCTGTCTCTTTTCATATCGTGATCTTGTTTTTCCATATATTTAGAAGCTACAGATCCTATAATAATGGCAATATATATAACAAATAATCCGATAAATCTTTTAAAAGTAATAAATTTCATAGATTTAAATAGTTGTTTAACCATATTAAAACATATAACATATTTTAGATATAAGTCAAATTTTTATTAATTATTAAACAAAAATATGGCACAAATGGAGGAGGAAAGAACAAATGGCGAGAGAATCGCAGTTCTGGAAAATCAAATGGAAAATCAAGAAAAATATCTGGACAAAATGGAGTCTCGCATTTTGAACAAAATTGATGAGGGTTTTACTGGAATCGAAAAGAAAATTAATGAGATAGTGAGCAGTAGTGAAGATAGGTTTTGCAAAATTGATGAGCGAATTAATAAACGTATTAAAGAAAGTGACAAGAATCAAAAAAACCTCTCTGACCAGATAGGAATAATTAGAGGAGAATTAAAAAGCACTAAAGATATATTTAAAGGTGTTTGCATCGTTCTTTCTATTATCTGGGGAGTTGTTACTTTTATTGCTCCGCATGTTTGGAAATAATCTATTGTTTTTATATATTTTTATGATATACTAATTATGTTCTTTTTATGAAAAAATATCGTGTACTTTTTTAAAAGGCACATCTGATCGTCACTCGATTTTGATGTGTCTTTTTTTATTTTTTTTAAGTTAAGGCAGGAGACTTCTTACTTCTCCGGGCAGAAAATAGTTCTGGATTTTCTGCCTTAGCTTAAAAATAGCAACTGCAACTGAAAAAAAATGGTGGGAAGAGAATTGATTCCCGAAAATTAATATAAAAATGATATCCATGATACTTACAAGTCCGTTATACGTAGATCTTCCGCGAAAAACCAAGAAGGATAAGAGGGTATATCTTAATTTAAATGTATATCCTAATTTACATTATCAAACATATAATCAGGCAAAAATAGCCTACAAAGAAGAATTAAAGAATCAACTGGAGGGATTGAAGCTAAAAACCCCAATAAGGCTAAATTTTACGCTCTGGCGCAAAGATAGGAGAGTAGGAGACAGGGCTAACGTTTTAGCAGTTGTAGAAAAATTCTTCAATGACGCTCTTAAAGAATGGGGCTGTATTGAAGACGACAATGACGGATTCATCGTAGGAGAGACTTACCGGACCGGAGGCGTAGATAAAAACAATCCGCGCGTGGATATAGAGATAATAGAATCTTAAAAATATATAGAAACAAAAAGGTGACAATCCAATGAGAAGAACAATAACCATAAAAGAACTTCCAAAACAAAGAAAAGAACGCCGCTCTATCAGAGCAATCAATACACCGCAACAATGCGACCTCAATGACTTTATGTACGCAAAATACGGACAGAAGGTGAGGTCATGACAGCCTTAATTATCCCTATGGGAGCGATATTGCTAATAATTATTAGCATAAAACTATTGGAGGTTAAAAAATAAATTACAAAAAAACAAAGATTAAAAAACAGAAAAACAGAAATTAAATTAAGAAAAGGGGAGAGTTAAACTCTTCCCCATGTGACAATAATAAACATTATGAATATATATCTTACAACAGATACACATTTTGGACATAAAAAAATAATAGAATATGGACGTCCAAAAGATTTTGAAGAGCGAATCAAAAAATATCTAAAAAATACGATTCATTCAGATGATCTTCTTATTCACCTAGGAGATGTTTGTATTGGTAATGATATAGCAAATAATAAATGGTTTAAGGAAAATCTAAAATGCAAAACTTATCTTCTTCGCGGAAATCATGATAAAAAATCCCTTGCTTGGTATATGGATAATGGATGGGATGTTGTGGCTGACAGAATAGATATTGAAATGTTTGGAAAAAAGATTTGTTTTAGCCATATGCCGATTGCTTGGGATGGATACTTTGATATTAATATTCACGGCCATTTCCATGATTCAGACCATAGACGATTAGATCCGGAATTCAATAAAATACTCTGTGGATATAATAAGCTATTGGCCTTGGAATATACTAATTATCAATCTGTTAATTTGAGAAACTTTATTAAATAAATATATGGAATATAAAAAAGGAATGATACCCAGTTTTGGAGGGGTAATAATTGAAGATAGGGAAACTGACTGGAAGATAGGTGGTGCAAGTAGTATACCCTATGAGATAGTTATGCCGTCAGGGGACTGGATAAAATGGTATTCTATCTATGAGAGGCAAAAGAAGAAAACCGAAACAATGAGCTGCGTTACGTTTTCAGCTCACAATGGAAACGAGGCACAGATGAATTTTATGTCCAATACCGGAGTAATGACATCCGAGGCTATCAAGTTTTTCATAGAAAATGGCTATCTGGTTAATGGTCAATTTAATTTCTCGGACAGATTTACAGCTATTATGTCCGGCACAACTCCAGAGGGAAATTCTTGTCAGAACGTATGGGATAGTATCAGAAAAGACGGACTACTTCCAGAAGCAGATTGTCCCTTTACCGATTCAATGACATCAGCTCAATACTTCAAAAACGATATATCGCAGGCTCAAAAAGACAAGGCAAAAAGAGTATTGGATTATATAAATGTAGCTTACGAATGGGTAATACAGAATAGCGTTACCGCTTTAGCACAATGGGAGAAAGACGAAATAGCAAAAGCATTAAAACAGGCCCCGTTACAGCTTATCACCCCTGTATGTAAATGGGATAAAACACCTGCTCCTTGCGGTAACATAAATTGCCAACACGCAACTTCTGAAAGTTCTATAAGTCAAGCAGGTTATCCTATTGTAGATACCTATGACCCGTTTGAAAAGGTATTGTCTCCTGATTATGTTATCAGATACGCTCAAAAGGGTGTAGTAATTTTAAACGATAAATATAAGAGCAAAACTATGATTGTAGATGAAGCTAAGTTAGAGCAAATTTATCAAGAACTTTTATTAGGTTCTGCTTCCGATGATCCAGAAGCTAAAAAATA